>NZ_CAJPHM010000027.1:0-91258 GCF_905339955.1 Burkholderia sp. BCC1996 | reverse complement strand
ACTGAGCCGCGACGGCGCATGCCGTTTCGCGCGGTTGCGACCGGCCGGATACCGGCGGTCGCAACCGCGACACCACCCTGCGTCGACGCATTCCCTCCGATCCGTTACGAATACGCACGCACATCGCAGCGTTCCAGGCCCGCGACCGGGATGCCGTCGACACGGTGGAGGTCTATCGCCTCGATCAGATCGCCTGACGCCCGCCGCCGCGCCGGCAAGCACCGGCAGCGATTCGCAGATCGCGCCGCCCGTGGCGGCGGCGCGATCGATCGTTCCATGCACGGAACACTGAGGACCATCCGGCCCGGCTATCGACACGCGACACGTTCCACTACGCTTGGACTCATACGGATTGCCAACGGCATCGGACTCGCATCAAGCTCGCGTAACCCGCCGCGCCCCCGAACCGCCCGTTCGTGCCGCGTTGCAGCGCAGCCGCGCGAAGTCGTTCGCGCGGCCACGACATGCCGGCGGCGCGTCGCGTTTCCCACGCGTTGCAGCCGTTTCGGCGCATGCCGCCGCGCGCCGCGCTTTCGTCACACGATTCGCGCCGCCGGCCGCCGCCGTCGCGTCGCCCGTCGATCGCCTCGGCATGCGTGGCAGCACAGCAAACGGCCGCCCTTTACTCATGCCCGACGCCCCTCGGACAGCATCATGAAATCCCTGAACATAGACGATATCCAGGCCTTCCTGTTCGCCGTCGAGCGGCAAAGCATCACCGAATCCGCACGCCGGCTCGGCCTGTCGAAGTCCGTCGTCAGCAAGCGCATCAGCGACCTCGAGCGCACGCTCGGCGTGCAGCTGCTGATGCGCTCGACCCGCAACGTAACGCCGACCGAAGACGGCATGATCTTCTATCGTGCCGCGTCGGAATCGATGCGCCGGCTCGTCGACGTCGCCGAGGAAATCGCGGAACGCTCGCACGGACTGTGCGGCGAGCTGCGCATCACGTCGCCGGTGAGTCTCACTCGCCGCCTGCTCGGGCCGGCGGTCGCGGCCTTCGCCGCCGCGCATCCGCAGCTGCGCGTCACGCTCGACACCGACGATCGCACGATGAACCTCGAAGTCGAGCGCTTCGACGTCGCGATCCGCTCCGCGCGACTGCCCGACAGCGCGCTGATCGCACGCCGCGTCGCCGCATGCGAGCGCGTCGTCGTCTGCAGTCCCGACTACCTCGCCGCTCACGGCGAACCGGACTCGATCGACGCGCTGCTCGAGCACCGCTGCCTGAACTACAGCCATACGGCGCCGTCGGCCACCTGGACGTTCACGACGCCCGGCAGCCTCGGCAAGCCGCGCGCGATCAGCCCGGGCAGCGTGTTCCTGTCCAACAACGGCGAAACGCTGTGCGACGCCGCGGTGCAAGGCATCGGCATCGCGATGCTGCCGCGCTACATCGCGGACGACTGCCTGCGCGACGGCCGGCTGGTGCGCGTGCTCGCCGATGAAGCACCGCAGGACGAAGTGATCTACGCGGTCTATCCGCGCAATCCGTACGCGAGCAACAAGCTGAAGCTGTTCATCGAACACGTGCGCATCGCGCTGCTCGATCCGCCGTCGTCCGCCGGCACGGACAAGGAGCTGCATGCCGAAATGCTGTCGACGGATTCCGTCTGACGCGATGCGCGCCACCGCGTCGCCGCCGTCCCGCCGGATCCGTCCTGCCGTCACGCCATGCCGCCGACCAAGCCCGCGCTAGCCAGGCCTGTCAACGCAGCGGCGTTCGCTCGCATGCTGCTCGGCATGAGCCGCGAATACGGCCGGACCGACGGCGCGCGCCTGATCCATGTCGCGAAGACCATCGTCGCCGTCGTGCTGGCGGTGGGCGTGTCGATGCGGCTGGAGCTGGCAGCGCCGCGCATGGCGATGGTGACCGTCGTGATCCTGATGATGCCGGCGATCCGGCTGCTGTCCGGCGGGCCGTCGCTCACCGGACACGTCGAAAGCGTCGCGCGCGGCATCAGCGATCGCGACAATCCGGCCGGCGCGACGCTGCTCGCCGACGTCAACCCGATCTTCACGTGGGTGCGGCTCGCGCAGCGCGTGCCGGTCCGGATCCGGCTGGACGGTATGCCGCGCGACGGCTTCCTCGCGGCGGGCACGACCTGCACGGTCACGCTGCGCCCGATGCCGCACGCGACGGCGCGCGGCGCGGCGCCGGATACGCGGCCTTGATGCCGTGGCGCGGCCGCATACACGCATGCCCGTGTTCGATATCGGGCAACACCGTGTTCTTGTTCGCGCGCCTTCCGGTGGCCCGGCATGCGCTTTTACACTGGGCGTTCGTCGGCGCTGCGAGCGGTATGTCACCTGCGCACCCGCTCCGTCGACGCATCCCGAACCGGCCGCGTCGAGCGCGCGCGGCCTCGATCGACCCCGCGCCGGCCTCGCCGGCCGGCAGGAGACTGGCAATGGCATTCAGCGTAACTCACGAACTCCGGCGCCGCACCGGGCGGCCGATGCAGTGCCGTTCGTTGCCGCGCGATGCGGATCGGCGCCGCGGCGGTCGCGCCGAAAGCAATCGATCATGCTGACCGTCTCTTCCGTCGGCATCGCGCCGCGCATCTCGTCACCCGGTCGCAGCCAGGTTCACGTCACGCTGCTGGAGTGGTCGCACGAATCGCTGCTGGTCCGCTGGGTCGAAAGCGGCCGCCTGCACTACGGCGAACAGAAATGGCGCCGCGCGGTCGCCCGGCGCGACGGACGGTGCGCGTATTCGGGCCGCGCCATCGTGCAGGGCGAGGCCGTGTTTCGTCCGACCGGCCGGCCGCGGCCCGCGAATCACCTCGCGATGATCGCGGCCGATGCGGTGGCGTTGCTCGATGCGTGATGCGTGATGCGCGTTGCGCGGAGCGCGTTATGCGTGGTGCGTGGTGCGGAGCGCGTTGCGTTGTGCGTGGTACGTGGTGTGATGCGGTGCCGTGTCGTGCAACATCGATCGCGCGGAACGGTACTTGCTGCATCGGCAATTCACTGGCGCGAAGCGAGCCGCGCATCGCCGCGAGCCAAGTCGATGTTGGCTGCAACGCATCTTTCGCACTCCGGTATCCCGTTCGCACACGCTTCACCGGATTCGTTGATCAACGGGCGACAGTGCGTCACGCGCATGCCGGCTTATCGTTCGACGCGATCGCGCGTATCGTCGACCCATGTTGTCCGATCCCGTCGACGTCATCGGCTTCGTTCGCCAACCGGCCGCTCTCGCGCGTGTGAACGCGGCCGTCAAAACAGGAAATTGATCATGGAATTCGTACTGGACCACTCGCTCGACGACGATACCGCCCGCGCGGTCGAACATGAAATCTGGCGCGTCGATCCCGACGCCAAGGTCGAGATCGATTGCGCGACGTCGCACGTGAAGGTCGAGTCGTGGCTGTTCCCCGAGGAATTTGTCGTCGCGTTCGAGGATGCGGGCTACAGCGTCAGGATCAAGACTCACTGACGCGCGCCCGGCCGGCGCCGCACGCGCGCGCGACCGCCGCGTTGCGCCGGCGACATTTTCCGCACCGGCCGGCGGCCTTCGCTCACCCGCCGATCTTGAATCCCGGCAACTGCTGCCCGAGCCGCGCGCCCATTGCCGCGCCGAGCGCCTGCAGCGCATTGAACGGCCGGATCATCACCTCGAATTCGACGATCCGCCCGTCGACATCGAAGCGGATCATGTCGATCCCCTTCAGCCGCTTGTCGCCGACCGTCGCACTGAATTCCAGCACGACGCTCGTGCCGTCGTCGTCGGCGAACGCGCGGTGGTATTCGAAGTTCTCGAGGATCGTGAGCACCGTGCGCAGCGCCAGCAGCAGCGCGGGCGCCGGTCCGTACGGCTTGAACGCCATCGGCGAGCGGAACACGGCGTCCGGATGGACGATCGTGTCGAGTTCGCTGAAATCCTTGCGCGCGAGCATCGCGTGCCACGTCGCGAGCGATGCCGCGACGGCGGGTTGCAGATTCGACAGGGGTTGCATGCTCAACGACTCCGGTAACGTCACACGAAAGAAACCCGCTCGAAGGCGGCGCCCGCTCGGGCCGCCGCCGCATGATGCCGCGCCGGCGTTGTCACGCGTCCGGCAGGATCACGACCTTGCCCTTCACCTGCCGGCTCGCCATGCGCGCGATTGCGTCGGCCGCGCCCGCGAGCGGCACGCGCTCGGTGATCGCGGGCCGCACCTTGCCGGCCGCGAACCATTGCGCGAGCTGGCGCATGTTCGACGCATGCTGCGCGGGATCGCGCCGCACCGCGTCGCCCCAGAACACGCCCAGGATGTCGCGCTCCTTGAGCAGCGCGAGGTTCAGCGCGATCTTCGGAATCTCGCCGGCCGCGAAGCCGACCACGAGGAACCGGCCGCGCCACGCGGTCGCGCGCAGCGCCGCCTCGCTGTACGCACCGCCGACCGGATCGTAGACGACGTCCGCGCCGCGTCCGCCGGTCAGTTCGTCGACACGACGCCGCAGGTCCTCGGTCGCATAGTCGAGCGTGTCGTCGGCGCCGGCCGCGCGGCACAGCGCGAGCTTGTCCGCGCTCGACGCGGCCGCGATCACGCGTGCGCCCAGCGCCTTCGCGATCTCGATCGCGGCCAGCCCGACGCCGCCGGCCGCGCCCAGCACCAGCAGCGTCTCGCCCTGCTGCAGGCGCGCGCGCTGCTGCAGCGCATGCAGCGATGTGCCGTAGGCCAGCACGAGCGCCGCGCCCTGCTCGAACGTCATCCCCGGCGGCAGCGCCGCGATCTGCTGCACGTCGGCCACGCAATGCTCCGCGAATCCGCCATGACCGGTGAACGCGACCACCTCGTCGCCGGGCCGCCAGGCGCTCACGCCGTCGCCGACCGCGTCGATCACGCCGGCGAATTCCGCGCCGGGCGAAAACGGCAGCGCCGGCTTCACCTGATAGAGCCCCTGGACGATCAGCGCATCGGGGAAGTTGAGCGACGCCGCCTTCACGCGAATCCGCACCTGGCCGGCGGCCGGTTCGGGAACCGCGACGTCCTCGATGCGCAAGCGGTCGATCGGGCCGAATGCGGTACACAACAGGGCTTTCATGCTCTCCTCTCTCCTCGCGCGACGTCGTCGCGCAGCGATACGGCATCGATACGGCAGCGGGACACGCCCGCGCGATCGGCGCGCAGCGCACGCGCATCGGCCCGCGCCGCGTCACCATCATTCGTGCTGCGCGGCGCTCTGAACCACGCGTCGCGCATCGCGAGCGTCGTCGTATCGGCGCTCGCCAGCAGGTCGAGCTGCGCACCCACCTTCGGCAGCTCCCGGCGAAAGAAGTAACGCGCGGCGGCACGCTTGCCGGCGTGGAAATCGCCATCGCGCCCGTGCGCGGCGAGCGTCACGTCGAGCCACGGCCACGCGACGACCCGACGGCCGAACGCCCCGCAACCGGATGATCGGGTCGGTGACTGCGAATGCTGGCGGGAAATTTAGCACGGTCGTTCTAAACCGACAATGGCGGGTCGCCCCGATTGCGAACCGGGGCGATGGCGGCATGCGCAGGTGAAGGTGGGTCGATGCCGGCGCGCGACACGCCGGCCGCGATGCCCGACGTGCCCGCGCCCCGCTCACGCGTGCGGCGGCGGGTCCGCGTCGTCCGCCAGCGTGCCGAGCGGCACGAAGATGTAGCCCTTGCCGCGCACCGTGCGGATGTAGCGATAGTCGCCGACCGCGTGCTCGATCAGGTTGCGCAGCCGGAAGATCAGCACGTCGAGCCCGCGCTCGGAGCGTCCGGCCACGGTCAGCCCCAGCAGCGCGAGGATCTCCGCGCGCGACAGGACGCGCAGCGGCTGCGCGATGAACAGTTCGAGCAGCGCGAATTCGCTCGCGCGCAGCCCGAGGTCGTCTCCCGCGCGGGTCGCGCGCCGCGTGACGAAATTCACCTCGATGTCGCCGAACGCATAGGTTTCGGCATTCCGCGGCCCGCGCGGCGACTCCGGCCGGTTCGGCGCGTAGCGGCGCATCGCGCTGCGCACGCGTGCGACCAGCTCCATCGGCTCGAACGGCTCCACGACATAGTCGTCCGCGCCGATCTCGAGCGCGACGACCTTGTCGACCACCTGCGCGTCGCGGCTGATCACGATCACCGGCATGTCGTAACCGGCGCGCCGCAGTGCGCCGAGCGCCATGTAGAACGTCGTGGCCGGCCGTTCGACCCGCAACACGATCAGGGTGGGCGGTGCCGCGCTCACGTGCGCGAGCAGCATCGACACATCGTCGAGCGCCGACGTATCGATCTGGCAGCCGCGCAGGAGCGCGCGGATCCTGTCGCGCATGCGCGGATCGGGCTCTACGACGAGAACTTGGGTGGCCATGGAAAATCGTCCAGCACGACGGCCCGCACGGCGCATCGCGACGTCACGCCGGCCCGCCGTCCAGCCGGAACGGCCGGGTGCGGCCCGCACGAACCCGCGCGCGCACGACGCCGGCGACTACACATGCATGCAGCAATCGAGACTCGTCAGGAAATAGCTCAGGCTCTTGCGGATCGACGTCTCGACGTCCCGAACGTCGCGCGCCGCGGGCGACTGGCCGAGCAGCGTCGCGACGATGTCGAGCGCCTCCCACGGATGCCGGTCGTCGTAGTCGGCGTGCAGCTTGAGCCAGCGCATCGCGCGATGCCGCACGGCCGGATCGAACTGCCGTTCGTACGGCGATGCGCACAGCAGCGCGCTCCACTCGCCCGTCACGCCCTCGATCGCATAGTTGGTCGCGGCGATGCTCGGCGCGAGCGCGTCGGTACTGCCGCTCTTCCAGCACCAATGGCTCAGCGAGAATCCGGCCAGCGGCGCGTCGCCGCGCAGCAGCATGTCGATCGTCACGCCCGATTCCGCCGCCCAGTTGGCCCAGTGATCGACGTGGTTCTGCTCGACGCGGATATTGCGGATCAGATAGCGCCGCGCCTTCTCGTCGCCGCGCGACCGGTAGGCGGCGGTCTTCACCAGGTTCATCGCCATGTATTCCGGAAACTGGCTGACCACCGCCCAGCCGGTCACGAAGAATGCGCGCAGTTGCGACGCGCGCAGCGTCCCGCCGCTCATCGCCGCGAACACCGGATGCGCACGGACGCGCGCCTTCAGTTCGTCGGTCGCGCCGACCACGTCGCGCAGCCAGGCCGGATAGCTCGCCAGGTCCATCAGGTCGCCGGTCAGTTCAAATGGAGCACTCATGCGTTCGTTCCTCGCTTGGTTCAATGGAATCCCCCTTCCTGCCAGGGCGCGGGGCGGCTGAAGTAATAGCCCTGGCAATAGTCGACGCCCAGCGCGCGAAGCATCTCGGCCGTCGCCGTATCCTCGACGTGCTCGGCGACGGTGCGGTACTGCATCACGTGCGCGATGTCGTTGATCGCGGACGCGATGCCGCGCTTGATGCTGTCGGACGTCATGGTCGACACGAGGCCGCCGTCGATCTTCAGGTAGTCGATCGGCAACTGGCGCAGATACGAAAACGACGACATGCCGGCGCCGAAGTCGTCGAGCGCGAAGCGGCAGCCGAGGTCGCGCAGCTCGCACATGAAGCGCGACGCGACCTCCAGGTTGCGCACGGCGCTCGTCTCCGTGATCTCGAAACACAGCAGCGACGGGTCGAGCCCCGACGCCGACAGTTCGGCGATCACGAACTCCACGAAGCGCTCGTCGGTGATCGACATCGCCGACAGGTTCACGTTGTATTCGACGTAGCGGCGCTGTTCGAGCCGCGCGAGGCGCCGGATCACGGTGCGCACGACCCAGCGGTCGATCATCGTCATGTGGCCGTAGCGCTCGGCGGCCGGCAGGAACACCGGCGAGATCAGCTTGCCGTCGGCGTCCGGGATGCGCAGCAGGATCTCCGCGCGCTCCCGCGCGCCGAGCGCGGGCTGGATCGGCACGATCGGTTGCGCATACAACTGGAAGGAATTCGTCTCGAGCGCCGTCTTCACGCGCCGGCTCCACTGCGTGTGATACGCCTGGCGGCTCGAATGCATGTCGCGCGAATCGGCGACATGCACGCGGTTGCGGCCGCGATCCTTCGCGACGTAGCACGCGACGTCGGCCATCTGCATCGCCTTCTCGACGCTCTCGGGCCGGCACGCGAGATCCAGCACGCCGATGCTCACGCTGAGCTTGAACGGCTCGCCTTCCCACAGGAACGTGAAGTCCTCGAGACTCGCGCGCAGGCGTTCCGCCTTGCCGCCGTCCGGCGCGCCGTCGCGGCCGGCCGGCAGCAGGATGCCGAATTCGTCGCCGCCCAGCCGGCCGAACACGTCGTCGTGGCCGAGACAGCGCGCGAATACCGCGGTCGCGTCGCGCAGCAGCGCGTCGCCCGCCGCGTGGCCGCACACGTCGTTGACTTCCTTGAAGCCGTCGAGGTCGAGCACCAGCAGCATCCCGCCGCCGCGCTGCGCCAGCGCGTCGCCCAGGCGCCGCTCGAACGCCGTGCGATTGATGAGGCCGGTCAGCGCATCGTGCGACGCCTGCCAGGTCAGCTTCTCGATCAACTGGTGTTCGCGCGTCATGTCGCGCAGGATCAGCACGTAGCCGACGCAGCGGCCCGCGGCGTTGTCCATCTTCGACAGCGACGCGCGCACCGACACCGCCGAGCCGCACACGCGGATCAGGTCGAGATCGCGGGTGAACGTGGGGTCGCTGCGGTTGCCGAGCGACGCGAGCAGCTTGATCGACATGCCCGTCGACGTGTCGATCAGGTCCAGCACGTCGTTGATCGGCTTGCCGACACACTGCCGCGACGACGTGCCGAGCAGCTGCTCGGCCGCCGGATTGACGGTCTCGATACCGCGCGTGAGGCCGATCGTGACGATCGCATCGGCGACCGAGCGCAGCGCGGCTGCCGCGAATGCCTGGCTCCGGTCCAGCTCGGTCTGCATCGACACCTGCTGGCGTTGCGCGCGGCTCGCCCACCGCACCGACAGCAGGATGATCAGCAGCGAGGCCACGATGTACGACAGGAACAGCTGGATGACGGCCGAGCGGAATTCGGCGCTCAGTTCGTCGGAAAAGCGCTTCGGCAGCGGTTCGATGTGCGCGTTGAGATCCCAGATCGCGTGGTTCAGGCTGCTCGTGCGCCGGACGTCGTCCGCATGCACCGACGCGTGCAGCGCGTTGGCGATCCTGCGCAGGTCGACCAGTTGCCGGTCCGCGTCCTCCCAGTATTGCAACGCGGCGTTCAGGCGTGCGAAGCTGCTCAGGATCGGGTAGAACCACACCACCGCCGCCGCATCGACCGGATTGATGCCCGCCTCGATCAGCGCCTGGCGCGCCACGCCGTGGTCCGGCGGTGTACTGGTCATCGCGCGGCGCGCGGCGCCGAGGAAGGTGAGCGTCCGGTCGACCGCCAGGTATTCGTCGAACAGCTTTTCGTCGCCGGTCTGCCCGTAGCGGCTCAGCAGCAGGATCTCGTCCTTCTGCGCCTTCGACCAGCTGCTTTCGCCGCCGACGTACACGCGCAACGACATGATCACGATCAGGCTGACGGCGACGAACCCGGCCAGCGCGACGACCACGACGACGATCGGCAGGATGCCGAGCGCCGGACTCCATGGCCACACGTGGAACGAGCTGCGCTGACTCTGGAGCTTCGAAATGTTTTCCATACCTGAATGACTGTTTTTCTGATTCTTGTCGATGCCGCCTGCCCGACGCGTCGCCGCACCGCCTGCGCCAGGCACCTCCCCGTTCCCTTTGCGCGCCGCGCCGCCGTGCATGCCATCGCGCCACGACGCGGTGCCGGCGACTATGTCGTCCGGACGCGGCGCGACAACTCGGCGCCGGCATCCGTACCGGCATCGGTCGCGAGAATGCGGCGTGTTTCGTCGCGCACGACCCGATGGCAATCGCAGCCCTGCCGTTCGAGACCGGCGAGATCCGTGAGCACGATGGCACCGCGATGCTGATGGATCAGGCCGAGCTCGTGAAGCTGCCGCGTGGCATCGGTGACGGTCTCGCGGCGCACGCCCAGCATCTGCCCCAGCATGCCGTGCGTGACCGGGATTTCGATGCTGCGTGCGCGCTCGTAGGCGATCAGCAGCCAGCGGCCCAGTTGCTGCCGCATCACGTGATGACGGCTGCAGAACATGACCTGCGACGCCTGGGACAACGCCAGCTGCATCCGCACGAAGACCTGCCGCCGGATCGCCGCCGACACGTCGCACGCGTCCGCGAAGCGGCGCGCATACAGCCGGTACGCGAACCCGCCGCGGTAGACGACGACGCGGCGCTGCATCGCGCTGCCGATGACGTCGTCGCACACGATGCCTTCGCGGCCGATTTCCGTCACGCCGAGTGTCGTCTTGCCGCCCGCCGTGTATTGCAGGGAAATGCCCGCCGTCACCGGAAAATAGACGGCCTCCAGATTCTCGCCGGCATCGCACAGCACCTGGCCGGTCTCGAGATTCGAAAGCATCAGATGAGGCGCCAATTCGGAACGGTTAATTCCGTCGAGCGCTGACAGGAAATGATTGGCACCAAGTGCATGCGGCAACTCGATGACGTTGTTGGCCTGATGTATCACGGCGCACCTCGTACGTTGTATCCCTGCCCCTCGGCCACCGGACCTTCCTGCTGTTTTCACCGCACCGGTTTAACGGTTTCTCCGCCTTTTCAGCGCGGTGACATTGAGCAAAAAGGTATCACGCAGCCCAACCGTACGCGACACTCCGCTTTTGTTACATGAAGTAATTTGACAGTTCGGCTCGCCATCCGAAGATACTTGCATTGTCAATAAAAAATTGGCGATTTAAATCCCACCCATATAAAACGGATTGCGCAATGAATCATTGAAAACGGCGCATGAATGTCAATGCGCGGTAATGCGATTTACACTGGAAATTAAAATCATTCCCGAATCGAAAAGAATGCGGAAAATGTGGGTTATCCCACACTTCTCCCTCGTCAGGTGTGAGCGCCGTGACGGCGCGCACGTCCGAGACGGGTGCTAGTGCGCCGATGCCGTGGCCCGGCCCGCGTCGAGCGATGCGGCCCGCAATGCGTCCGCCGGATCCGGGAAGTCGCGTTGCCGCAATTGCGCGAGCTGCGCGTCGCGCGCGTCGGGCGCAAGCGGCTGCGCGTCGAGCCGGTCGCGTTCGGCCGCGTAGTCGCGATAGCGTGCCCGCCACGCATCGTCGCCCTGCTGCATCCGCTCGACGCGCGCGGCGACTTCGGCGCCGAGCTGCGCACGCAGCGCATCGGGCGTCGCGCGCTGGCCGTCGAGCCGCGCGAGCGTTGCAAGCGCATCGCGTTGGCGCGCCGCGCGCTCGCGTGCGTCGCGCTCGTCCGGCGGCAACGCCTGATCGAGTGCGGCGAGGCGTGCGCGCTTCTGCGCGTCATCGAGCGTCGGATCGCGCGCGATCCTGATCCGGTCGAGATCGCCGCGCTGCCGCCGCAATTCCGCGTCGAAGAACGGCGCGCTCCAGTCGCCGAGCCAGCGGCGCGCGAGCGCCGCACGCCGCTCGAGTTCGCCCGCGATGCCGTCCGGATCGAGACCGGCGCCTGCCGGCAGCGCGCCCGGCAGCGTGTCGAACGCGGCGATGCACGCGCGATAGCGCGGCCACAGATCGAGCGCATCGCGGCGGGCCGGCTCGCCGATCGGCTGCGAAGCGATTTCGTGCGCGACCAGCGCATCGAGCGCCGCGGGCGTCAGGTCATGCTGCGCAAGCAAAAAGTAATCGAAGAATTCCCGCACCGCGTGCACGTGCGCGAGGCGCCCGCCGGGCCCGACCGGCAGGCGCGGCGCACGCGCGCCCGCGAGCGGCGCCGGCAGCCCGACATCGGACACGGCAAGCACCGGCCGCGGCACCGCCGCACCGCTCGGCGCGGCGTGGCCGGGCGGCTCGGTATCCGTGGCGGCCACGGCAGCCGTCGACGCAGCCTGACGACCGAACGCGTGCCACACGGCGGCTGCGGCGATCGCCCCGGTCGCGCCGTACAACACCGCGCGGGACAGCATGGTCCGGACCTTCATCGCTCAGACGCCCTGTTGCTTCAGCCGGTTTGCCTGCACGCGCAGCGCGGCGACCGGGTCTTCCGCATAGGCGCCGCGAACGCCGAGCAGCTGGTTGATCGCGTCGAAGTGACTCCAGCGATAGCGCGTCGAAATCACCGTGCCGAACCGCGCACTGCAGGTCGACGTGAAACCGTCGTTCGGGCCGGCGCCGGCCAGCGCCATGACGTTGCCGGCCGTCAGGAACACGAGCGTCGAAGGATCCAGCACGTTCGCGGGATCGATGACCGGAATCACGCTGGTGTCGACCGCGCCGGTCACGATGCCGAGCAGCGATACCGGCTGATACGCGGCCCCGCTCCACGAGTACAGCAGATGCACGTTGCCGCCGATCGTCTCGACCGGTGCGCCGGTGCCGCACGCGCCGGCGCCGAGCCCCGGGCTCGGGAACAGCTGGTTGAACTGCGCGGCACGGGACGTGCTCAGCGCGTTGAGCGCGGCGATCGCATCCTGGTTCGTGTTGTGCGTGTCGCTGGTGAGGATGCCGAACAGGTTCAGCAGCGCACCGAAGATTGGCGTCGACAGGCCGGTCGGGTCGAGCTTCAGCGCGCCCAGCACGAAATCGGCGAACTGCGAGCCGCGGTGCGGCGTCGCGATCGTCGTGACCGACGCGACGAGCGCGGGCGCGACCGACGCCACGTAGCGCGACGTCAGCCCGCCCTGGCTGTGACCGATCAGGTTCACCCTGGCTGCGCCCGTGACCGCGAGCACCTGCTTGACGTAGGCCAGCAACTGTTCGCCACGCCCGTTCGGGCCGAGGTCGCCCTGGAAGCCGGACAAGTCGGCGACGTAGACGGTCGCACCATGCCGCTGAAGATCGGCCTGGATGCCGTACCAGTACGGCAGGATGCCGAAATAGTCGTCGGTCCCGGTCAACCCGTGCACGAGGACGATCGGATAGCGGGTCGCCGCGTAGTCGTCGACGGCCGTCTGCGCGCCGGCCTGCGCCGGGCCCAGCAGGACCCACGCGAGCAGCGCGATACGGGCGATGAACCGCGCGTACCCGAGCGATACGCGTCGCGCCGCCACGGCGTGCAGGAACGCCGCCGCGATGCCCCGCACGGCCGCATCGGCGCGACGACGCGGCGCGATGCGCTGGTCGATGTCGAAGTCATGCATTCGCGTGCTCCCATGCGGCATGCGCGGCCACGCGCCGCTGCCATGCGATGAACAGCGGCGCGCCGACGACTTCGAGCGCCGTGAAGCCGACGAACGGCGGCCACGGCAGCCCGAGCGCCGCGAGCGAAATCAGCCGCCCGATACCGCCGAGAAAGATCATCATCCACAGCGTCGCGAACAGCCGCCCCTGATGCTCGATGCGCGGGATCACCGAAAACGCCGCGAGCCCGAGCCCGAGCCAGACGCCCGCATGGAAACGCAGGTTGCCGTCCAGCGTCGCGTCGGCCGGCAGCGCGATGCCGAGCGATGCGTACAGCGGATCATGGATGCCCATCATGCCGAGCACTCCGGTGATCGTCGGAACCAGCGCAAGCACGGCGGTCGCCGCCTGAAGCGCGCGTTTGCTCATTCGAATTCTCCTTGCGTCATCGATAAAAAATGCCCAGCACCTGAACGCTCGTCGACTCCGGCATCGCGCCGAAGCGGCTCCACGACGGCCCACCCTGATGCAGCCATTGCAGCGCGACGTCGAAGCGGTCGAAACGCCGCCGCAACTCGAGCCAGTATTGCCGGCCGCCGCCGAGATCGGCCTGCACGAAGCCCGACAGGTCGAGGCGACGCACGCCGACATTTCGCCACGCCGCCATCACGAACACGCCGTGACGGGTTTGCAGTTCCTGCGCGGCAATCGAGGTCTGCACCGCACGGCCCCATGCGAGCGGGTTCGCGCGCTGCAACGACCGCCATTGCGCCGCGTTTGCGCCGCCGCCGTTGCTCTGGAATTCGGCGGTCAGCGACAGGTCGACCGGCAGCGTCCACGTCGCGCCCACCGATGAACTGGTGCGGAACGCACGATCGTCGGCCGCGCCGGTAGCACGCGCGATCAGCGAGCGCCGGTAGCCGCCCGTCCACTCGACGTACGCGACCACCGAGTTGCCGAGCAGCACGCTCAGATTCTGGCCGAACTGCGGCGCCTGCCCACTTTCGCCGTAGACGATCCATTGCGGCTGGATCGCCGCGGTGAGCCGCTGGCTCGCGACGAGCATCCAGCGGTCGACGCCGTTGGTGCGCTGCAGGTCGGACGACGCGGCCGGATCGCCCGGCAGGCTGCGGCGCTCGAGCCGCGGCGACAGCAGCGCCGCGAGCGAGCCCGAGTCCCACACCTGTTGTGCGCGCAGCCCGACCGTGCCGAGCCGGTTCGTGTGCCGGCTGTCCGGATCGGGCGGCACGTCGAGACTCACCGCCCCGGCCCGGAAGAAGTCGGTCGGGTTGTAGCCGATCGCCGCGCCGAGCCGCTCGTTCACGCGCCCCGCGTCGACGACGAACGCGGGCGACGCGCGCCAGCTCGCATACGCTTCCTTCACGAGCGTCACGTCGCGCGACGACGTGCGCGACGTGCCGAGCGGATCGAAGCGGTCGAAGCGCATCGAGAAATGCGCGGCGAACGACGGCGTCAGCCACTGGCCGTATTCGAACTCGATCGACAGCTGGTTGCGGCCGGCCTCGCCGCCGTCACGATAACGGCTCGTGCGCAGCGCGTCCTGCACGTTCAGCTTCCACGGCTTCGCGGTGTCGGCGGGCGTCGCGGCCGGCTGGTCGGCCAGCGCCAGCGCCGCGGCATCGGCCGCGTCGACGCCGGCCGTGCCGTCCGCCGGACCCGCCCCACCCGCTGCACCCGCATCCGCTGCACGCACGAGCGCAGGCAGCAGCACGAACGCGAGCGCGGCGATCCGGCCTCGGCGCCGCGCCGTCATTGCGCCTGGAAGCGGGACAGGTAGTCGCGCTGCAGCCATGCATCGGGAATGTCGCGCCACGCGTAGTCGGAGAAACGCATGACCGTGACCCAGTTGCTGTCGAGCCCGTCGACGATGACGGTCTCGGTCGGCCGCTCGACGCCCAGTTGCATCGTGTAGCGGCGATAGAACGCGGTCTTCAGCAGCCGGTCGCTTTCCGAATAGAAGCGCGCCTTCAGCGGCCGGTTGTTCGCCGCGTCGATCCAGATCTCGATGCGGCGATACGTGAGCCCGTCGCCGTGGCCGGCGAGCGCGAGCCGGTACGCGCGACGGGTCTGGCGGTCGCCGTCGACGACGTCCTCGACGCCCTTCAGCGCGGCCGTATAGTCGTGCGCGAGATTGACCGTCACGACGTCGCCGTTCGCGGCCTGGCCGAGCAGCCGCTGATCCGGCGAGATCCGCACGCTGGCCTGGTTCGCCGGATCGTAGAACCACAGGTCGTTGCCGTTCTTCAGCATCAGCTTGCCCGTGTCGCGCGCCGGCGCGACGAAGCGCACCAGCGTGCGGAACGCACCGCCGGGCGCGTCGGGCTTCGAATGGATCGACAGCGTATTGCCGTCGACCTGCTTGCCGGACCGGTACTCGACGAGCGTCGCGGTCAGCACGAACGATTTCTCCGGTGTGCGGATCGCGTCGCTCGCTGCGAGCACCTTCTGCGGATCGGGCGCCGGCTGCGCACGCGCGACGCCGGCCAGGAACGAAAGACTCAGACAGCATGAAACGAACAGGCGACGCACGGGCGCTCTCCCGAAAGTGAAGTGAACGAAAAACGCGGCAATCGGGCGACCTCACACGTGCCGCAGCGCATCGACGATCGACAGCCGCGCCGCATGCCGCGACGGCAGCCACGCGGACAGCCCGGCCACGCACGCGAGCCCGGCGAACGTGACGGCGATGGTTCGCCACTCGCCCCACACGCGCACCGTCAGCGCGACGGCGTCGATCCGCGCGGGCGGCGTCCAGGCCAGCCCGCTGCGATTGACGATCGCGGCAATGGCGAGCGCGACCAGCACGCCGAGCGACGCGCCGGCCACGCCGAGCAGCGCGCCCTCGCAGACGAACAGCGCCTGGATGCCGCCGCGCCGCATGCCCATCGCGCGCAGCGTGCCGATCTCGACGGTGCGCTCGATGATCGCGGTGCTCATCGTGTTGCTGATCACGAACAGCACGATCGCGCTGATCAGCACGAACACGAAACCGAAGATCACCGAGAACATCCGGTTGGTCTGGCCGTAGAACGGGTTCAGCGTCGCGAAATCGACGACGTCGAGCGCCTGCCCGTCGAAGCCGCCGTGCAGCAGCTCTTCGATGCGCGCCCGTGCCGCCGGCAGGTCGGCCGTGCGCACGAGCTGGATCTCGATCGCGGTCGCGCGCGGCGCGGCGCCGCCGTAGACGAGCCGCTGCGCCTGCGGCAGGTGCACCGCGAGATACACGTCGTCGAGTTCCTTCACGCCCTGCTGGTCCGCCTTCACCACCGAGAAGCGGCCGACGTTCGGCGCGCCGCCCGCGCTCGCGGTCAGCACTTCGACATGGGGCGCGCCGTCGGCGGCCGGCCGCGTGCCGGCCTCGGCCTGTGCGAGCGCGAGCACGTCGGGCGGCGCGGTCGCGGCCGGGCCGTCGGCGGGCGGCTCGGCCGGGGCCGGCGGCGCATCGCGGCAATCCGGCACGCGCAGCGGGCCGCACAGGTGCAGCACGCGCGCGACGCCGAGGCCGACGATCGCCGCGTCGCCGGCGCTGCCGCGCAACGCGAATGTGCGCGGCTGCAGCGGGAACCCGTAGGCGTTCCATTGCTGCATCCGGTACTGATCGTCCGCAATCGCGCCGAAGCCCATCACGGTGCGTGACACGCCGGCCGCGAAATTGCCGGCGATCCCGCCGAACTGCAGCGTCGGCGTGACGACCTGCAGCAGCGGCGCGAGCTGCGGGTCGTGCCGCAATCGTTCGATCAGCGCCGGGTAGCCGCGAATCCCGTACGCGGCCGGGTCGCCCGTTCCGTACAGGAAATAGCCCTGGCGCTGGATCTGCAGGTGGCCGCTGCGCTGCACGAAGTCGGTCTGCAGGCCGAGCGTGATGTCGCGGCTGAAGCCGCCGAACAACAGGATCGCGCTGACGCCGACGATCATCGCGAGCAGCGTGGTGAGCGAGCGCCGGCGGTTGCGCTGCAGGTTGCGCAGCGCGAGCATCAGCGTATGGGTCATCGGTACACCTCCTGCGTCGCCGTGTCGTCGCCGGCTCGTTCGTGGCCGACGATGCGGCCGTCGAGAATCCGGATCACGGCGTCGGCCACCTTCACCACCTCCGGATCGTGCGACGACACGATGAACGACACGTCGCGCTCGCGCTGGATCGCGCGCATCAACGCGATGATCGCGTGCCCGGTCGCGCTGTCGAGGTTCGCGGTGGGTTCGTCCGCGAGGACCATCGCGGGCTCGGCCGCGAGCGCGCGCGCGATCGCGACGCGCTGGCGCTGGCCGCCCGACAGCTGGCTCGGCCGGTGCCGCGCCTTGTCGGCCAGGCCCACTGCGTCGAGCAGGTCGCGCACCCGCGCCGCGCGCCGCGCCGGTGCCCAGCCCGCCATCAGCAGCGGATACTCGACGTTCTCGTACGCGGACAGCACCGGCAGCAGGTTGAAGGTCTGGAACACGTGGCCGACATGGCGCGCGCGAAAATCCGACAGCGCATCGTCCGACAGCGACGCCGTGTCGTGACCGGCGATCGTCACGCGCCCGCTGTCGGGGCGGTCGATGCAGCCGATCAGGTTCAGCAGCGTCGTCTTGCCGCTGCCCGACGGGCCGCTCAGCACGGTGAAGCGGCCCGCGTCGAGCGTCGCCGACACGTCGGCGAGCCCGGTCACGCGCACGCTGTCGAGCAGGTAGGTCTTCGACAGGTGTTCGACATGCACGAGGCTCACGACGCACCTCCCGCGCGCACCGCGTGCGCCGGCGCCGCCTTCGATGCCGCCGCGCTCGCACCGCCGGGCAAGGCCGGCAACCCGCGTATCAGCCGTCGCAGCTGCAGCCGGTATGCGAAATGCTCGACCTCGATCACGTGCCGCGGCGTGCGATGGAACGCGATGCCGCCGCTCCAGTCAGAGCGGCCGCGCCGGATCAGCCGGTCGATGCGCGCGGCCTTGCGCGGCGCCGCGTCGCGCGCATGCAGGTAGCGGGCGAGCAGTTGCGCCTGGTAGTCCATCAACGGCCAGTTGCCGGTCGAGGTCTGGAACAGCCCGATGAAGAACAGGTCGCGATGCTGCGCGTCGAACAGGTTCAGGTACAGCGACGGCTGCGGCTTGCGCCATTGCAGGTGCGCCTGGTCGATGAACGGAAAGCTCGGCTGGTAGCCCGTCGCGTACACGATCACGTCGATCGCCTCCTCGCTGCCGTCGACGAACACGACGCGATCGCCCTTCAGTTCGCGCACGTCCGGCCGCGCGTCGAGGTCGCCGTGTCCGAGGTGATAGAACAGCGTCGAATTGATGATGAAATGCGATTCGAACAGCTTGTGGTCCGGCTTGCGCAGCCCGTAGTGTTCGGGTTGCCCGGCCGTCGTCAGGCGCAGCAGCCGTTCGCCGAAAAAGCGCCGCGCCCACAGCGGCATGCGCAGCCGCAGCGGCCATTCCGCCCACTCGTCCGCCGGCATTCCGAACAGGAATTTCGGCCAGTAGTAGTACCCGCGGCGCGTGCTGTGGAAGACCGCGCGCGCACGATGCGACGCCTCGACCGCGATGTCGCAGCCGGAATTGCCGGCGCCGACCACGAGCACGCGCTTGCCGTCGAAGATCTCCGGCGTGCGGTACTGCGACGAATGCAGCTGCAGCCCGTCGAACCGCCCCGGATAGTCGGGCAGTTGCGGATGCGACAGGTGGCCGTTGCAGACGATCACGCCGCGATAGGTCCGCACCTCGCCGCGATCCAGTTCCACGCGCCACTGCGTGCCGCCCTGCACCGGTGCGATCTCGAGCACCGAGCGGCCGAACTCGATCCGGTCGTACACGCCGAAGCGCCGCGCGTACGCGCGCAGATACGCGAGTGCCTGGTCGCCGCGTGCATAGGTCGGATAGTCGTCGGGAATCGGAAAATCGGTGTACTCGGAAAACCGCTTCGAGCTGATCATGTGGATCGACCGATACACCGCGCCGCTCGGGCGGCCGTAGTACCAGTTGCCGCCGACGTCGTCCTCGCGTTCGATCACGTCGAAGCCGATGCCGGCCGCGAGCAGGTTCTTCGCGGCGGTGATGCCCGCCGCGCCCGCGCCGATGATGCAGTACCGCGCGCCGTCGTTGCGCTCCGTCATGGTGAACCTCCTCTTCCCGTTCAAGTAGCCGACGCCGTCACGGCTTGCGTGTCGGTCGCGCCGGCGAGCCGCGCGTCGTACAGGTCGGCGATCGATGCGCCCGCGCGATCCGCGATCGCGAAGCGATCGTCCGGATAGCGCAGCAGCATGTCGGCGTCGCCCGCCTGCGCGGCGCCGAACACGATGCGGCCGATGCGCCATGCGTGCGGCGGCTCGCCGTCGGCGGGCCACGCGCCGAGCAGCACGCGCAGCACGTTTTCCAGGTGATTGACCGGCAGCCACAGCTGCGGACACGGCACGCGCCCTGCATCACCCGGCACACCCTGTACACCCCACAGCGCGGCGGGGTCGGCGGCCTTCGCCTGCGCGATGCCGCCGCTCCATCGGGCCTCGGGCAACAAGTCGTCGCGCCAGCTCGCGCGTGCGGACCGCCGGGCCGGGCCGTCCTCCGTCTCGCGCGGCAGCGCGACGGTCGTGCCGCCGGGTGGATGACTGCGGTACACGAACGTCGCATCGAGCAGCACGCGGGCGGCAAGCGACGCGCAGCGCACCGTCACGTGCCAGCCGTCGTCCACCGTGCGGCCGCTCACGTCGGTGTCGAGCGCGAGATCGCCATGGCCGTCGAGCGCGTCGGCGAGCGCGTCGAGCGCGATCGTGATGTCGACGGCTTCCTGCAGGCAGGCCCGCTCGCCGCCGGGCGGCGCGACCCAGTCGGCCACGACGCGCGCGTGCTCGAGCAGCAGCGACGCCGGCACGGCCGCGCGGCCGCCGAAGCGGAAGGCATGCGTGTACGGTGCGACGGCCGTGCGATAGCGCGTCGAGAAGGAAGCGAACGGCCGGAAGCGTCGCGGCGCGCCCGCGTGATGCCGGCGCGTCGCGAGTTCGCCGAGGTTCGGCAAGCCTTCCACCGCGTCGAACCCGCGCAGCTGGATCGGCGTCAGTGCGCGGCCGACCGCGCCCATGTACATCGGCTCGCCGCTGTTGGATGTCGCTGGATTCGCGGGATTCACCGGATGCGCGGGATTCGCCGGCGTCGCGAGTTCCGCGAGCCAGTGGCGCACGCCTTCGTCGATTCGCATCGGCGTTACGTAGCGCCGCGTGACGGCGAGGTTCGTGATCATCCCGACACCGTCCCAGGTCGGCCACGCGATCGTCTTCACGACGCGCTCGCCGGCGTCGCGCCGCGCCCACCAGCCGAGTCGCGCCAGCGCCTCGTTCGCGGCCGCATAGTCGGTCTCGCCTGTCATTCCGCCCCAGCGGCCGGTCAGCGAGCCGACGTTGACGAAACAGTCGACGCGCGGCCGGTTGCGCACCGCCGCGTAGAGATTGAGAAAGCCGAACACCTTCACGCGCGCGGTGCCGATGAACTCGTCGGCGCTCTTGCGCGGCAAGCGCACCGGCTGATCGATGCCCGCGTTGTGGATCACGGCGCGCAGCCGGTCGCCGAATGCGTCGCACAGCGTGCGCACGGCATCCGCGTCGGTCACGTCGCATACGCGGTAGTGCACCGGCAGGCCGAGCGCGGCCGCCGCGTCGAGCGACGCCTTCAGATCGCGACGGCGTTCGAGCTGCCGCAGCGCATCCCGGATCGCCTTCGGCGATCGCTCGGGCGTCGCCTGGCGCAGTTGCTCGAGCCCGTAGCGCTTGAAGCCCGCGTCGTCGAGCGCGAGCCACGGCTCGTCGCCGGCGGGCAACGCATCGCGCCCGGTGACGACCACCGTGCAGCGATGGCGTTTTGCCAGCGCGCACGCGGCCAGGAAACCGATGCCGCGCGCGCCGCCCGAGAACAGCACGACGTCGTCGGGCGCCCAGTCGGGCGCCGCATCGGCCGGCAGGTCGTCGCGGGTCGCGACGAGCGTATGGCGGCGTCCGCCGCGGTGGCCGACCTCGAAGCGTCCCCAGCGGTACAGTTCGCGCGCGATCAGCTGGTCGACGCGCCCCGTTTCGTCGGGCGCGATGTCGAGCACGCGCACGTTGCAGTTCGGCAGTTCCTGCGGCAGCGTCTTCGCGAGGCCGGCCCACAGTCCGCCGAGCGGCTGCACGAGCGGGCCGTCGCCATGGCCCATCAAGCCGTCCTGCCAGGTGAGCGCCAGATAGAACAGCCGCGACGTCGATTCTTCCTGCGACCAGTCGCCGTAGCACGCCTGCAGCAGCGCGACCGTGCGGCGCAGCGGCGCTTCCCATTGATCGCGCGCGTCGAGCGAGAACGGCGCTTCGATGCCGAGATCGACGATCCCGTCGAACGGCCCCGACTGCGCGACGAACGCGCTCGCGGCGGCTGCCGGATCGGCGCCGTCGGCCGGCGCGAACACGCCCGGTTTCGCACAGGCGCGCGTGAGCGTCGCCACCACGCGCTCGACCGTGCGACCGCGGCCGTTGACGATCGCGATCCGCTTGCCGCTCAGCTCCGCCGCCGGCAGGTCGGGCAACGGCTCGATCTCGACCGGCCGCCAGGTGAAGCGGTGCGTCGGCGTGGCGTCGGTGCGCTGCGGCGCGTCGTCTGCGATCGCGTCGCGCTGCAGAAAGACCAGCACGTCCGGGGACAGCGTGGGGCCGGCGGAATGAACGGGCGTGGGTGATGCCGCGCTCGCCGGTTGCTCGGCGCCGGGTGTCGGTGTCGGTGTCGGTGTCGGTGTCCGTGTCCGTGTCGGCGTTGGCGTTGGCGTTGGCGTTGGCGCTGGCGCTGGCGCTGGCGTCGGCGTCGGCGTCGGCGTTGGCGTCGGCGTCGGCGTTGGCGTTGGCGTTGGCGTTGGCGTTGGCGTTGGCGTTGGCGTTGGCGTTGGCGTTGGCGTTGGCATTGGCGTCGGCGTCGGCGTCGGCGTCGGCGTCGGCGTCGGCGTCGGCGTCGGCGTCGGCGTCGGCGTCGGCGTCGGCGTCGGCGTCGGCGACAGCGATGGTGATGGCGACGGCAACAACGTAGCCCCCAGCGCTTGCGTGCCCGTAAACGGACACACCGATGTCCTGACAGCCGGCGCGCTTGCATCACCCCCCGCCTGCCCCGCGGACACCCGCTCGCGCAAGCGCGGCTTCGCGATCAACCGGATCCCGTCGCGCGGACGCAGCGAGATCGTCGCGCCGGTGTCGAGCGAATGACCGGGCACCGCGCTCAGGTCGACATGCTGCGCCACCACCGCGATCAGCACGCGCATCTGCAGCAACGCAGTCTGGTAGCCGATGCATTTGCGCATCCCGCCGCCGAACGGAAAGTACGCGTACTTGTGGCGCTCCGGCGCATGCGATCCGAAGTTCTCCGGATCGAACGCGTCGGGGTTCGCCCACAGCGCCGGATGACGATGCGTGACGTACGGCGACATGAACACCGACGAGCCGGCCGGCATGTGATAACCGCCGATCGCGTCGTCGTCGACCAGATCGCGCGTGAAGCCCCAGATCGGCGGGTACAGGCGCAGGATCTCGTCGACAGTCTGCGCGAGGTACGGCAGGCGTTCGAGATCCGCCGCATCGGGCGCGCGGCCGCCGAGCACCGCATCGAGTTCCTCGCGCAAGCGGCGCAACACCTGCGGATGCTGCGCGAGCGCATAGAGCCCCCACGCCATCCCGCTGCCGGTGGTTTCGTGGCCGGCGAGAAACACCGTCATCACCTCGTCGTGCACCTCGCGCTCGGTCAGCGGCGCGCCCGTGTCCGGGTCGCGCGCGGCGAGCAGCAGCGAGATCACGTCGCTCGTGTCGCAGCGCCCCGCACGATGCTCGGCGACGATCGCGTCCACGATCGTGTCGATCCCGCGGCGTGCGTGCGCGATCCGGCGATTGAACGGCGTCGGCATCCAGCGCGGCACGAAATCGTTCAGGTTGCCCTGCGGCATCATCGCCGCGATGCCGAAGCGCACGGCCGGCCCGACGTCGTCCGCATGCCGCGAGATGTCCGCGTTGAACAGCATCAGCCCGAGCATGCGCAGGCTCACGCGCATCATTTCCTCGACGGCGTCGAACGGCGCATGCGCCGGCCGCTTCAGCCACTCCTCGACGAGCGCGAGCGCCGCAGCGCCGACCGCGGCCGTGTGCGACTCGACCTGCCTGCGGTGAAACAGCGGCTGCACCACGCGGCGGTGACGCCGCCAGAACTCGCCGTCGGTCGTCAGCAGGCCGTCGCCGAAGAACATCTTGAAGTTGTCGTAGAAGCGGCCGCGCACGTAGTTGCGATGGTTGTCCTGCAGCACGTGCTGCACGCCGTCGGGATGCGCGAGCGCGTGCGTGAGGAACGGGCCGAGACGGTTGCGCGCGATGTCGCCGTACTGCTGCTGCAGCTTCAGCAGCATCGTGACGGGATTGCGCTTGTACGCCGCGAGGTTGCCCATCACGACGCTGCCGCGCGGGCCGGGCGCGAGTCGCTTCATGCTCATGCGGACACCTGTTCGGAAGGCGCGCGCCCGGCCAGTTGCGCGTCGATCTCGCCGCGCGCGGCGAACGCGCCGGTCACGCGATGCACGTAGCCGATCACGATGCCCGTCACGTCGCGCATCTGCATCAGGATCCTGCCGTCCGGGCGCACCGCGACGAACCGGTTGCCGCTGCTCGCCGGCCCTTCCAGCGCGAACGCGCGCGGGCTCACGCGCAGCGCGATCGACGCGTGGCGCCTCGCCAGCTCGCAGTCGTTGCCGGCTTCGTAGATATCGATGCGGCCGATCGACATCGGCGCCGCGAGCGGAATGTAGTCGCCCGCGACGTGATCGAGCGCGGCCACGCGCGCGAGCCCGTCGAGCAGGATGCTCGGCACCACGAAGCGCGAGAACACCGGGTCGCCGTCCGGCACGTTCAGCCGGAAGCGCGCCTGCTTGCCCGCGTCGCTCATGCCGGTGTCGGTCGTCGACACGAACATGCCGGTCAGCCGCACCGGCGCCGCGTCGAAGTGATACGGATCGGCGACGGGCGTGAACGTCGCCATGGCCGGTTCGTGCCACACCGGCGCCGGCGCGTAGGCGTCGGCCAGGCGCACGGTGATCTCGAAGTGCGGCTTGTCGCGCACGAGCACCTGCCCGCCCGGCGCCAGCACGTCGCCGGAAATCCGCACGCGCACGTGCACCGCGTCGCCGTCGCGCGACGCGATCCACGCGTGGATGCGCTTCACGCTCGGCCGCTTCGCGTCGTACACACGCAGGAAGTGCAGGAATGCCGCGTCCGCGAAGCCGACGACCTTGAGCCCCGGCACGAGCCGCAGCGCGGCCTCGGCGGCCACTTCGGGCACGAAGGTTCCCGGCAGCGTCGGAAAGCCGTTGACGACGTGATGCTGCAGGTACGCGTCGCGCTCGAGGTCGAACACGCGCTCGAACGTCACGCTGTCGTCGGTCCGCGCGCGTTCCGCGCCGAGATAGAAATCGGGATCGCGCGACGCGGCGACGGCGGCCGGCGCGCCTTCGTCGAGGTCGAAGTAACCGGGCAGGTGCGTTTCGATCGCACGCCGCTCGGCGTCGCCGAGATGCACGGACATCGCCGCGCGCTCGCCGAGGCCGAGTTCGCGCATGAAGTGATGCTGCCCCTCCGCGGTGCGCATGCTCGTGAACAGTCCGCTCTTCTCGAGAAACGCGCGCGTGACCGGGTTCGCGCCGAGCCCGACCGAGCGCCACAGCGTCCAGCCGATCGTGAATTCGTCGTGACCGAGCGCCGCGCGGTGATACGACGCCTGCGTGTTCAGGAAGTCGTTGCCCGACGCGTAGTCGGTTTCGCCCGCCTGCCCGGTCAGCCCGATGAACGAGCCGAAGTTGCACCACAGGCGCGGCTGCCGCGCGCCGAACGCGCGGCGCAGGTTCCAGTAGCCGCGTACCTTGATGTCGCGCACCGCGACGAAATCGTCCAGCGACTTCACGCGCACCGATGCCGAACGGTTCAGTCCGGCCGCGTTGACCAGCAGGTCGACGCGCGGCTCGCGCGCGAGAATCACGTCGATGGCCGCCTTCACGCTGTCGGGGTCGAGCACGTCGGCGCGCAGGTAGGTCACGCGGTGCGCGCCGCAGAACGCGCGCATCGCCTCGATGTTCATGCAGGCCGTGCGCGCGTCGGCACGCCGCTCGAAGGCGCGGATGATCTCGGGCAACGACCGTTGCGGATGCAGCGCCTTCTGCTGGCGGATGTAGTCCGGACGGCTCTTCGCGAACGTTTCGTCATCCATAGCGAGCAGTTCCGCGTCGATCTCGTCCAGCGCGCTGCTGCCGATCAGGTACAGCGTCGGGCGCACCTGCGCGGCGAGTGTCTTCATCAGCTCGCCGGTGATCCCGCGCGCACCGCCGACCGCGACCACGACCGAATCCTGGCCGAGCGACAGCCGCTCGTCCGCGCGCAGTTCGCCCGGGTCCGCGATCACGCGCGGCGTGCGGCGCCGTCCGGCGCCCAGCGCGACGACCGGCAGCCAGTGACGGGCGCCGCTTTCCCGCTCCGCGTCGCGCAGCGCGTCCGGCAGCGCGCGCGTATCGGTCAGCACGGCAACCGGGCGCGCTTCCGGCATCTCGATCGCCAGCGCCTTCACGAGGCCCGTGAACAGGCCGGCATCCGGATGCGGCACGTCGCCCGCGAGCGCGTCGAGCAGCAATACGATCAAGCTGCCGCCGCGCTCGAGTGCCGCATGGCAGCGCTTGATCGCGAGAAACGCCAGGTCGTGCAGCGCGAGCCGCGCGGACGCGGCCGGCGCTGCGGCGCCCGGTGAGAGCGTGCCGGCGTCGAGCGACGTGAGCACGCGCACGTGGCCGATGTCGTCGGGCAGGAAATCGAGCGCCGCCGCATCGATCCGCTCGATCCAGTGCCAGCCCGGCCGGTGCGTGGCGAACGGCCGCGTCGACAGCACCACGCAGCCGGGGCCCGCATCGGCGTGTGCGGCCTGTGCGGCCAGCGCGTCCGGCATGTCGGTCACGATCACGCAGCGCGGCGCGATGAACGGCGTCGACCGGCCAGCCGGCCGCCACGGCGCGTCGCGCCATTCGATCCGGTAACGCGCGACGCCGAGCGGCTCGCCGTCGGCCGCGACGCCGGTCCGGCGCAGCGGGCCGGGTATCAGGGTGCCGCGTTCAACGGGTGCGGTCGCCGCGGTTGTCGATGCGGCCGGTTCCGCGGTCGCGGCAGCCGGCGCCGTCGCATGGGCGGGCGGCACACGCAGCGCGTCGCGATGCGGCTCGTGCGGCGTGGTCCCGTGCGGGCCGGCCGGCTCGCATGCAACGTGCAGCGCGTAGCGCGCGCGGTCGCCGCCGCCGTCGCGCGTGAGCGTCGTGCCGGCATCGCGCGCGACGATTGCGCGCAGCACGTCGATCGCCGAGTCGGCCCCCGCATACGTGACCGCGCGGCCCGTCGCATCGCACGGCGCAGCCGGTTCGACAGCAGCCCGCGCGTCGCCGCCGCCCACTACCGCGAGCACCGGCAGCCCTTCGGCCTGCGCACGCCGCACCGTCGTGACGGCGAACAGCACGATGCCCTCCGCGAGCGGCAGCCCGAACGCGGGCCGCACCTCTTCCGCCGAGTTGCCGTTGATGCCGCCGACGATCGCCATGTCGAGTTCGCCGCTGCACAGGAAACGCTCGGCCGCCTCGAATGCCGCGAGCGTCGACGCGTGGCCCGCATCGACCGTCATGTTCATTCCGTGCAGGTCGTGATAGTTCGCGACGCGCGCCGGGATCACGTTCGGCATCATTCCCGGAAACGAATTCTCGGTCGTCGGCGCGACGAGTTGCTTCGTCGCCTCGCGCAAGCCGTCCAGCACGCGTTCGGTCGCCGCGCGTTGGTCCGGCCGCGTCGCGTCGAGCACCGCGGCCGCGATGTCGTCGAGATAGCAGCGGCTCGCGTAGAGCGCCGCATTGCGCGTGGGCCCCATGTGCCCCATCACGAGTCCGATCGTGTCCGCATGCGCGTGCCAGAACGTGCCGAGGCGTTCGCGCAGGTCGTGCGCGGCGTCGAGCGCCATCAGCTGGCAGCGATCGAGCGCGCGCAGCACCGCCGGCGGCATCTTCACGCGCGCGAAGCTCGGCAGCGGGTAGCCGGTTCCGAAGCTCGCGTCGGGCGCACGGCCTTCGCCGCACAGCCACGCGGCGACCTGGGCGTCGCCGTCGAGGCCCGGAAACTTCGCGGACCAGCCGACGATCGCGAGCGGTTCGCGCGCGAACCGTCCGCTCGCCTCGCCGGCAGGCAGATCCGCGCGGTATTCCGACACGATCAGGTGACCGTTCGTGCCGCCGAAGCCGAACCCGGACACCGCCGCGACGCGTGCCGATTCACGCCGGACCGGCCACGATACCGGCGCCACCGGAATCCGCAGGTTCGTGCCGGCGATGTCGAACTCAGGCGGCGGCTCGCTGAAGCGGTGCTGCGGCGGGATCACCTGATGCCGCAACCCGAGCAGCACCTGGATCACCGACACGACGCCGGCCGCCCATCCCGTATGCCCGACCAGCGACTTGTTCGACGTCACCTGCACCGGACGGTCGCGCCGGATCGCGTCGCGCAGGCTCTGGAATTCCGCGAGATCGCCGGCCGGCGTGCCCGTTGCATGCGCAACGACCCAGTCGACGTCGGCCGGCACCGTCGCGGTGCGCGCATACGCGCGGTCGATCGCGATGCGCTGGCCGGCCGAATTCGGCGCGTAGATCGCCTTGCCCTTGCCGTCGGACGACGAGCCGAACGATTTCAGCACGCCGAGGATGCGGTCGCCGTCCGCGCGCGCCCGCGCGACGCGCTTCAGGATCACGACGCCCGCGCCGTCCGCGAACAGCACGCCGTCGCAGTCGCGGTCGAGCGGCCGCACCTCGCCGCTGCGCGACAGCCCGTGCAGCTTCGAGAACAGGACCGAGCCGCGCGGCGCGAGCGCGAAGGCGCCGCCGCACGCGACCACGTCCTGCTTGCCGAGCAGCAGCGCCTTGATCCCGAGATCGATCGAATACAGCGACGACGAACACGCGGTGTCGACCATCATGCATTGCGCGTCGTCCGGCAGCACGCCCTGCATCGCGTTCAGGCCGACCCGGTGCGGGAAGAACGACGCGAGATCGCCGGCGCCGCGCGCATAACGCGCGCTCAGCACCGCATCGATCGCGGCCACGCGCCGCTCGCGCTCGGCCGCGTCCGCGCCCGCCTCGATCAGCACCGCGTTCAGGCGTTCGCGCGCGGCGGCCAGCACCATCCCCTCCTCGAGATGCTGGCTGCCGTCCGCCGTGTAGCCGACGAGGAACGCCACGCGATCGGCGTCACGCAGCGTCACGCCGTCGAGCGACTGGCACAGCGCGTGACGCAGCCACAGCGTCGTCAGCTCGTGCGGCGCGGTGCCCGCGTCGAGTTCGGCGCGCACCGTCGGGCACGGCTCGAACTGCTCGATGAAGACCGAGCGCGACTGATAGCTCTTGTCCTCGGCCGACGTGTCGGGCGAATAGAACGAGCGGTAATCCCAGCGATCCGGCGGCACGTTGCCGAACAGTTCGGGGCCGTCGAGCAGTGCGCGCCAGAACGCATCGGGGTCGCTCGCGCCGGGTAACGCGAGACCCATGCCGACCACGGCGATGTCGTCGCTGTCCGGCGCGTCGTCCGGCGGCGCGGCGGGACCATCGGCCCGCTGCGCGTTCACGGAGACGGGCGGCGCCGCGGCCGGCGCCGCCTCGCCCGCGCCCTCGGCACGCGCCGCGCCCGCCCATTCCGCGCGCGGCGACAACCCTTCGCTGCACAGCGACAGCCCGCCGTCCGCGACGACCACCTGCCCCGTGATCCAGCGCGCCGCATCCGACGCGAGAAACACGACGAGATCGGCGAGATCCTCCGCGCGTGCGAGCCGCTTCAGCGGCGTCGCGGCGATGCTCGAGCGCTTCGTGTTCTCCGGGTCCGGAAACTGCGCGGCGACGTCGCCGTCGATCAACGTCGACGACGCGCCGTTCACACGAATGTCGCGCCCCGCGTATTCGACCGCGAGATAACGCGTCAGCGATTCGAGCGCCGCCTTCGCGGTGCCGACGACCAGATAGTTCGCCGGCACGAGCGTCGCGCCCACCGACGACACGTTGACGATCGCGCCGCCGCCCGAGCGCGCCATCAACGCCGCGGCGCGGCGCGCGCACCAGAACGCGCCCTTCAGGTTGGTGTCGAGCGCGCGATCGAAATGCTCGGCGCCGATCTCGTCGACGCCGAGCAGCGCACCGGACGCCGCATTGTTGACGAGCACGTCGAGCCGGCCGTAGCGCCGTTCGATCTCGTCGAACATCCGGTCGACCTGCGCCTGCTGCGCGACCGACGCACGGATCACGTCGACCGTCGCGCCGAGCGCGCGCAGTTCGTCGGCCGTCTGCTTCGACGCGTCGAGCGAATGGAAGAAATTCAGGATCACGTGCGCGCCCTGCTCGGCGAAACGCCTGCAGATCGCCTTGCCCACGTTTTTCGCGCCGCCCGTCACGAGGACGAGCTTGCCGCGCATGCTGGTATTCGCCATGGATCGCCTGCCTATCGAGAACTTGTCATTACGGGCAGGGCCCCCCTGCCGACCAACGTTTCAGCCCACGGCCGTCAGGCGGCCGCCTTCCCCTGGTTCTCGTAGACGAAATCGACGATCTGCCCCATCGCCTTGAAATCGCCGCTGCGGAAATTGGCCGGCAGCGGCGGCAGCGCGTAGCGCGCGGTGATGCGCTGGATGATCTCGGTCTGCTTGACCGAATCGATGCCGAGCTCGGCTTCGAGCTCGATCGTTTCGGAGAACACCTCGGCCGGATACTCCATCGCTTGCGCGTAGATATCGACGAGTTCCGTGAACAGCCGCTCGCGCGGCACGTGGGCGGGCTTCGCCGCCGCGAGCGGCTCGTGAGGCGCCGACGGCGCCGGCACCGCCGTCAGGGTCGGCGCGGCCACCGCTGCCAGGCGCGGCGCGGACGCGACGAGCGGCTCGGCCTGCGGTGCCAATGCGGCGAGCGTCGGTGCCGCGACCGGTGCGGCGCCGGCCGGCGCCGTGCTCGCCGCATCGAACGCGTGACGCAGCTCGCCCTTGAGCCAGTCGACGATGTGCGGTCCGCGCGCATGCCAGAACGCGTCGAACCCGGAGCCGGCGTTGCCGATGCGAATATCGTCCTTCATGATGCTGTCCTCCTGGAAATAACGGGTGATGGTCGTGACGACGCTCGATTCCTCGGTCGCGTTCGACGGGCCGCCGAACGTCCTGACCGTGCCGGGCCCCGCGATGCGCACGACGATGCGCGCCAGCGCGTTGAGCGCGCCGCATTCGACGTAGCGCCCGATGCCGTCCGCGCACGCGGCGCGAATCGCATCGGTGAACCGCACCGGCAGCACGAAATGCGACGCGAGCCGCGCGCCCGGATCGTCGGCGCCGCTGTAGCGGCGGCCGAGGATCGGCGAATACACCGGAATCGCGAGCGGGCCGTGCCGATACGCGGCGAGCCGCGCGGCGAACTGTTCGCGCGCGCCAGCCAGATCGGGGTGATGAAATCCATACGGAGACCTGAGCGTCTGTGCGGTCACGCCGCGTGCCGCGCATGCCGCGACGAAGCGCTCCAGCGCGTCGCGCGGGCCGGACACGACGGTCTGCGACGGATGGTTCTCGACCGCGATGCACACGTTGCGCACCGCGTGCGTGACGACGCTCGCGTCGATCAGCTCGCGCGTCGCGTCGGCACCCGTCGAGATCGCGGCCATCATCCCGTCGGCCGGCGCCGCCGCCTGCAACGACGCTATCCGGTCGCAGACGATCCGCGCGCCCTGCTCGATCGAATACATGCCGCCGCACACCAGCGCCGCGATCTCGCCGAAGCTGTGTCCGATCAGCACGTCGGGCGTCACGCCGCGCTCGCGCAGCACGCCGAACATCCCGACCGACGCGCCGTAAATCCCGAGCTGCAGCAGATCGGGCGCTTCGTGCAGCCAGACGTCGAGCCCGGCATCGTCACGCCACAGCGCGCCCGTCAGCGGGCGGCCGAGGCGCTCGCTCGCGACCGCGTCGAGCAGGTCGAGCGTCAGCCGCACGCTCGAGTGTTCGCGGCCCAGCTGCCGCAGCGCGCCCGCATAGAACGCGCCCTGTCCCGGGAACAGGAACGCGCAGCCGCGCGCTTGCGCGCCGCTCGCGTCCGGCCCGGCGCCGTTCAGCCCGCGTCGTTCCATAATCCCAACCTCCCAAGGCTCTCGGCCAGTTTCAGTCTCGCGATCCGCCACTTCGACACCGCGAGCACACGCTGCCGGCGCGCATCCGCGAGCGCCGACTGCGCGTTCAGCAATTCCGTGAACGTGCCGACGCCGGCCTTGTAGCGCCCACGTGCGATGTCGAGCGAATGCAGCGCGGTATCGAGCAGATGCCGCGAGTTGTCCAGGTTCGTCGTATCGGTCTGCAGGCTCTGGTAGCTCTTCCACACGTCGAGCGACACCTTCAGTTCCGTATTGCGCACGTCGGCTTCCCGTGCGTCCGCCTGCGCCTTCGCTTGCGCGACCCGGTAGCCCGACGCGAACCCTTCGAACAGCGGAATCGAGACCTGGATGCCGATCGAGTTGCTGTGACTGCTCTGCAGCTGGAGAAACGACGCCTGCTGCTGGTAAGACGGGTTGTTGCGCGCGACGCTGCCCGTCAGCGAGATCGTCGGCAACGACTGCGCGCGCACCGCCCGCACCTCGTCGCGCGCCGCTTCGAGCTTTTCGCGCGCGGCGATCAGCTTCGGATGATGGCGCTTGGCTTCGGCGATCAGGTCGGCGACACCGCGCGTGAAGTCGTCGCGATCGGGCGACGGTTCCGCGTCGGCGATGCGCAGCGGCGTATCGGCGTCGGCACCCAGCGTCGTCGCGAGCGTGCCGATCGCGCTCTGCAGGTCGCCCTCCGCGCTCACGCGATCGAGCAGCGCCTTGCGGTAGGTGGTCTGCGCCTGCAACGCATCGCCGAGCGTGCCGGCGCCACCGTCGTGCCGCGCGCTCGCCTCGGCGAGGCTCTCCTGCGCCGCGTGCTCGACCGCCTGCGCGGCGGCGAGTGCCGCCTGCGCGTCGCGCAGCGCGTAGAACGCCTGCGCCGCGTCGTAGAAAACGCTCTGCAGCGCATCGTCGTGCGCCGCGTTGGCCGCGCGCAGCAGCGCGCGCGCACGGTCGAGCGTCGCGCCGCGCTTGCCGAAATCGAACAGCACCCAGCTCAGGTTGAGCATGCCGTAGCGGCTGGTGCTGCGCTGGTCCTGCGAATAGCCGCCGCTGTAGTTCGTCGTCAGGTTGTCGCGCTCGACACCCGCCGTCGCATTGAGCGTCGGCCAGTACGCGGCCTTCGACACGCCGACCTCGGCCGCGGCCGCGCGCGCATCCGACCATGTCCGGCTCAGTTGCGGATGCGAGCAGATCGCCAGCAGGATCGCGTCCTCGAGCGCGAGCGGCCGCGCGTCGACAGGCTGTGCGCCGCATGCGGTGGCCGACGCCATCGCCCCGGCCGGCGTGGCCGCGACGTCATTGCGCATGCCGTACACGTCGAGCAGCTGCGCGCGTGCCGGCGGCGCGGACCCCGCGAGCGCGACGACAGCCAGCACGGTAGCGAGGGGACGCTTCATCGCTCAGCGCCCCGCGACCGGTTCGGCCGCACCGGCGTCATGCGTCGCCTGCTGCGGCGCGGCGGGTGCAGCGGCGGACGTCCTTGCCGCCATCGCCGCGCGCATCGCGGCGGTCGACTGGTCGAGCACGACCTTGCCGCCCTGCAGCATGATGACGCGCTGCGCGGACGCGATCGTCTCCGGCCGGTGCGCGACGATCAGCCGCGTCATCGCGAGCTGCGTGACGGCCGCGTTGACCTGCATCTCGCGCTGGATGTCGAGATGGCTCGTCGCTTCGTCGAGCACCAGAATGCCCGGCCGCTTGTACAGCGCACGCGCGAGCAGCACGCGCTGCTTCTGCCCGCCGGACAGCACCGTGCCCATGTCGCCGACCAGCGTGTTGTAGCCCATCGGCATCGCGGCGATGTCATCGTGCACGGCCGCGACGCGCGCGCATTCGGCGACCCAGCGCGGGTCCGCGTCCGGGTCGAAGAAACTGATGTTGTCCGCGATCGAGCCCGCGAACAACACGTCGTCCTGCAGCACCGTGCCGACCAGCGCGCGCAGCCGTTCGATGCCGAGCCGGCCGACGTCGAGCCCGCCGATCCGCACCGTGCCGCCCGTCGGTTCGTGGATGCCGAGCAGCACGCCGATCAGCGTCGTCTTGCCGCAACCCGACGGCCCGACGATCGCGACCGACTCGCCCGCCGCGATCGTCGCGCTCACGCCGTCCAGCACGAGCGGCTCGCCTTCCGCGTAGCGGAACGACAGCGCGTCGATCTCGATGCTCGCTTCAAGCGCGTCGGCCTCTCCCGGCACGTTGCGCAGGCTCGCGTCCGGCTCGCTTTGCGCGAACACGATGTCGGCCAGCCGCTCGCCCTGGAGCTGCAGCATCCTGACTTCGAAGTACTTGTCGATCAGGCTGCCGACCCGGCTGTCGAACTGGTTCTTGTACGCGTTGAACGCCATCAGCACGCCGACGGTGAACTGGCCGTCCATCACCATGCGCGCGCCGAGCCAGATGATCAGCACGTTCTCGATGCCGAACAGCAGGCCGTTGAGCTGCTGGTAAAAGATCTGCAGCTTCTGCACGTGCAGGCTCGCATTGACCTGCTCGACCAGCAGCGTGATCCAGCTCGCGCGGCGCTCCGTCTGGCGGTTGAACAGCTTGATCGTCTTCACGCCGCGCACCGTTTCGAGGAAATGGCTCTGCTGCTTGGCCGCGTGCACGATCTGGTCCTCGGTCGCACGCCGCAGCGGGCCGTACCACAGCCACCGGACGAGCGCGTACAGCGCCATCGTCGCCAGCGCGACCAGGCCGAGCACGCGGCTGTACACGAACATCATCGCGAGCGTCACGATCGTCATCAGCCCGTCGATCACCGCGCCGAGAAACGACGTGGTCAGCGTCTGCTGGATCGTGTCGATCGAACCGAAGCGCGACACGACGTCACCGAGATGGCGCCGCTCGTAGTAGCGCACCGGCAGGCTCAGCAGGTGCGTGAACACGTTCGCGCGCCACTGGATGTTCAGCGTGACACCGACGTACATCAGCGCCCACGCGCGAATCGTGCCGGTCGCCTGCTGCATCAGCAGCAACAGGCCGAAACCGAGCGCCAGCACCGTCAGCAGGTCGCGATCGGCGCTGACGATCACCTCGTCGATCACCCACTGCAGGAAGAACGGCTGCACCAGCATGAAGACTTCGAGCGCGATCGCGAGCGCGAGGATCTGCGCGAGCGAGCGCGACAGCCCCGACACCGGGCCGAGCAGCTCGCGCAGCTTCACCGCCGGCCGTGCCGCGCGCGGCGCGAACCCGGCGGCCGGCCACAGTTCGAGCGCGACGCCGGTGAAGGCGCGCGACACTTCGGCGAGCGGCACCTTGCGGATGCCGTGCGACGGGTCATGAATCGTCGCGGTCTTGCCGCTCACTTCCTTCAGTACGACGAAGTGGTTGAAATTCCAGTGCAGCAGGCATGGCAGGCAAAGCTGGCCGAGCTGCGCCAGGTCGAGCTTCACCGCGCGCGTGCCGAGCGCGAGGCGCTGCGCGACCTCGATCACGCGCCCGAGCCCCGCGCCCTTCAGCGAGACGGGGAATTGCCCGCGCAGCGTCGCGAGATCCACGTGATGGCCGTGATAGCCGGCCACCATCGCGAGACACGCGAGCCCGCATTCCGCGGCCTCCGTCTGCAGGATCATCGGCAGCTGGCGGCCGAGGCCGAACGAGAGTCGATCGAGTAGTGCCATGCGCGACCTCGTCAGAGTTTACCGGTCAGGCTGTAAAGCGGCTCCAGCACCCATTCGTACAGGCGCCTGCGCTCCTGCAGGATGTCTGCCTGCAGCGTCATGCCCGCCTGCAACGGTTGCTGCGCGCCATACGCGGTGACGTGCTGCGCATCGAGCGCGACGACCACGCGATAGAAGGTCGCATCGCGCCCCTCGCCCGGCGTCGCCGCCGGGCCGCCGTCGTTCGCGAGTTCGGCCGCCGACAGCGCCGTGCGCGCGATCGACACGACCTCGGCGCGATACTGGCCGAATTTCTGGTACGGAAATGCCTGGTAGCGGACCAGCACCGGCTCGCCGACCCGCACGAAGCCGATCGCCGTGCTCGGCACGAACAGGTGCGCCTGCCAGCGCGCGCCGCCCGGCACCACGCTCGCGAGCGGCCTGGACGTATCGACCGACTGGCCGACGTCGGCGATCGCCGCCGTCACGACGCCCGCTTCCGGCGCGGTGACGACGATCCGGCGCTTCGCCTCGCTTTCGATCAGGTTCTGGTCGACGTCGATCACGTTGCGGTCGATCTGCGCGAGCTGGTTCTGCTGCTTGAGGTCGAGGCCGGCCAGCTGGTTGTTCGCTTCCGTCAGCGACTGCGCCGTCGACGCACGCTCGCGCAGCAGCCCGTTCAGCTTCGACTGCTGGTCGAGCAGGTCGGCTTCGCGCTGCTGCGCCTGATCCTTCGAGATGTAGTCCTGGGCCAGCAGGCCGCGATAGCGTTTCGCGCCGTCGGCCGCGATCGACGTGCGCAAGCGCTGCGCCGCGAGCTGATCGTCGATCTGCGCAAGCTCGCCGCCCAGGCTCGCGATCTTCGCGCGCACCGTTGCGCGTTCGTCCTGCTGCAGGCTGCGCGTCTTGTCCAGTTCCGTGAGCAGCGACGCCTTGCGTTGCCGCGCCTGCGCGATCAGCGCGGCCTGCGTCGCGCCTTGCGCCGCGCTCTGCAGGTCGGTGGACACCGTATAGAGCGTCTGCCCGCGTGCGACGTGCTGCCCTTCCTTCACGTCGCGCGCGACGACGATCCCCGGCTGCAGCGCATAGACCTTCACCAGCCCCGCATCCGGCATCACGACGCCGCTGACCGTCGTGCGACGCGTGTAGGTGCCGAACGTGAAGAACAGCAGCACGCACGCGGCCATCGCGACCGCGGCGGCCGCCAGCAGCGTCAGCGACACGGGGCGCACCAGCACGATCTCGCCCAGCGCGCCGGCGCGCTGCGCCTGTTGTGCTTCGTGCCGGAAGAGAGAAGTCGGGTTCGTCAAGATACGGGATGACTGACAGTCAGATGGGTTCGACGGCATGCGTTCCGGTTGCCCGGGAAGATCGCCGCGGCACCCCGCTTCGGTGCCGCGGCGGTCCGCGATTCACGCGATGGCGGCGCAGCGCGCGCCATCGCAAGGAAATCGCGTTCGGCTTACGCGTGCTGACCGCCCAGTAGGCCGAGCAGTGCGTTGCCCGTGCCCACGACAGCCGTCGTCAGCGCTTCGCCGACGTTGTAGAGCGTCTGGCCGTACAGCTCGACCACGTTGCCCAGCGTGTCGAAAATCGAGCCGCCGCCGTAGTAGCCGCCGGAAACTTGTGCGATTTCCTGCTGATTCAGTTCTTGCATTGCGTTTCTCCAGATTGAGAATGCTAGATAACCCATCTAGCGGGGCATCGAACCACGCCGCGAATCGCGACGTAGATCAATACGTTAAATATGTTAAATTTATGAACGAAACGACTCCATCACCCGTTTATATTTCATCGATCATTCCAGCCAGATGGCGTGCGACGTCCTATCGGATCGAATATCGCGATGAATTCTTTCGCAACACCCTCACGATCGCTCAGCATTCGACAAACCGGCTGTTTGTCGATATGCAATTAATCCTCGCGCCGCCCGGCATCCGGTTCGACGACTTCAATCTGCAGACGAGCAGACACCCCATGCGTGGACCTCACGGCACCATGCACGTCGCGGAACAAAAGAATGAAAACGCGAATGAATACTTGCCCGATAATCAGCAAAAAATCAGATACTCACCGATTACCAGCCGCCCAATCAACCCTCAAGAAATGATTGAGCCGCGTCAGGCTTTGCTCAATGAATTTCTTACAAAAAATGAATTCACGGGCCAATGATCCGACACTTTCCGGCCCCTCTTTGTACGATACCGCACCATCGGGCAAACCCGATATCAGCGGGCTATTGATTCTATTTTCAGGTGGAATTCGGGGCGCAAATATGGAGATTGAATTCCCGCAGTTGATGCCGGAAAGCGATTGTCGTGGCGGCCGATCGGCCCGATGGAATCCGTCGAATTGATATGCAAACAGAATGCATGAACGGGCCGCACGCAACGGCGGGCGCGCGGGCGAATATACGCACCGGGCCTTGCGGACGGCCCGGTGCGCAGCACGGCATCACGCCGCTTTCGGCTTCGCGAGCTGGTCCGCGACGGGCAGGCTGCGGATGCGCGTGCCCGTCGCCGCGAAGATCGCGTTGGTCAGCGCTGGTGCGACCGGCGGCAGCCCCGGCTCGCCGACGCCGCCGAGCGGCGTCGCATAGTCGTCCGGCGCGACCAGGTGCACGCGGATTTCACGCGGCGCCTCGTTCATCCGGAGCACCTGGAAGCCGTTGAAATTGCTCTGCTCCGGGCGCCCGTCCTTGAACGTGATCTCGCCGTGCAGCGCGATGCCGAGCCCCATCACCACCGCGCCTTCGAGCTGCGAGCGCACGCGCTCCGGGTTCACTTGCGGCCCGCAGTCGATCGCGATGTCGACACGCGGCACCGTAATCGCGCCATCCGCGCCGACCTGCACTTCGCACACGGCCGCCGTGTACGACACGAAGCTGCGATGCGCGGCGATGCCGAGCCCCCGCCCTTTCGGCAGCTTGCGCCCCCAGCCGGCTTCGCGCGCGACCGTCTCGATCACGCGCCGCAGCCGTCCCGTATCGACCGGATACAACGCCGGATCCTCGCCGTAGTTCACGTTCTTCACCGCAATGTGCGGCTCGAAGCGTCGCGCCGGCCCGATCAGGTCGAGCAGGAAGTCCTTCGGGTCGCGGCCCGCCGCGTGTGCGAGCTCCGCCACGAAGCTCTGGATCCCGAACGCGTGTGGAATGTTGTACACCGAACGAAACCAGCCGATCCGCGTGTGCGCGTCCGCGGCCGGATTCTCGATCCGCACGTTTCGGATTGCGAACGAAAGATCCGCGATGCCTTGCGCGAGCTCGCCCGGCTGCTCGTGCACGACGCCGGCCCTGAAGGTCGACTGGATCGACGGCGCGACCGTGCGATGCTGCCATGCGACCACCTTCCCCGCCGCGTCGAGGCCGCCTTCGAACGCTTCCAGCGACACCGCGTGGAAATAGTCGTGCGCGATGTCGTCCTCGCGCGTGAAGGTCAGCTTGACGGGCGCGCCGACCGCCTTCGACAGCAGCGCGGCCTCCACCACGTAGTCGGGCTTCGACTTGCGGCCGAAGCCGCCGCCGAGCAGCGTCACGTTGACCGTCACCCGCTCGGCCGGCAGGGCCAGCGCCTTCGCGATCTCGTCGCGCGTGGTTTGCGGCGCCTGCGTGCAGGTCCACACTTCGCAGCGGCCGTCGGCCACGCGCGCGACCGCCGCCGGCGGCTCCATCGTCGCGTGCGCGAGATGCGGGATGTAGTACGTCGCGCGCACCCGCTTCGCGGCGCTCGCGAGCGCCGCGGCCGTATCACCGTCGTTGCGGATCACGTCGCCCGGCTGCGCGGCCGCCGCTTCGAGCGTCTTGCGGTAGGCGGCCGAGTCGTAGCCTGCGTGCGGTCCGTGTTTCCAGTCGATCTTCAGCTGTGCGCGCGCCTGGATGGCCGTCCACGTGTCGCGCGCGATCACCGCTACGCCGCCGAGCGGCTGGAACCCGGACGGCAGCGGCGTCGACGCGAGCTGCACGACCTTGACGACACCCGGCAGCTTCTCCGCTGCCGACGCGTCGAACGACGCGACCGTATCGCCATAAGCCGGCGGACGCGCGACGACCGCATAGAGCATCCCGTCGAGCCGCGTATCGATCCCGTAGCGCGCGCGGCCGCCGACGATGTCGCGTCCGTCGATCAACGACGTCTCGCCCTTGCCGATATAGCGGAACTCGGCCGGCGCCTTCAACGGCACGCTTTTCGTATCGGGCACCGGCAGCGCGGCCGCCTTCGCGGCCAGTTCGCCGAAGCCGAGCTTGCGCCCGGTTTTCGTATCGACGACCTCGTGCACCGTCGCCTTCACCTGACGCACGTCGACGCCCCACGTCGCCGCCGCGGCCTGCTCGAGCATCGTGCGCGCGGCCGCGCCCGCGCGGCGCAGCGCCGCGAAGCTCTGCCGCAGGCTACGCGAGCCGTCGGTGTTCTGGTTGCCGTAGCGCGGCTCGTCGCCGACCGCCTGCGCGACCTTCACGCGCGCCCAGTCCGCGCCCAGTTCGTCGGCGACCACGAGCGCGACGCTCGTGCGCACACCCTGCCCCATCTCGGAGCGGATGCAGGTCACCGTGACCGTGCCGTCCGGCGCGATCGCGACGAACAGGTTCGGATCGTCGCGCAAGCCGTGCGGCATGCCCGCGCCGCCGTACTGCGGATTCGGGCTGACCGGCGGCTGCACCGCCACGGCCGCACGCGCGAGCGACGGCATGCCGAATGCGAGCAGCAGCCCGCCGGAGGCGAAACCGAGCAGCAAGGCGCGGCGGCTTTCGTTGTGGACGGAGAGTTCCGGCGCGTTCATGCGGCACCTCCGCGGCGCACCGCCAGCCGGATCGCCGCGCGAATGCGCGTATAGGTGCCGCAGCGGCAGATGTTGCCGGACATCGCGTCGTCGATGTCGGCATCGCTCGGATGGGGGTTCGTCTTCAGCAGCGACGCGGCCTGCATGATCTGGCCGGACTGGCAGTAGCCGCATTGCGCGACGTTCAGTTCCTGCCAGGCCTGCTGCAGCGGGTGGGTCATGTCGGTCGACAAGCCTTCGATCGTCGTCACGCGCTTGCCGGCGGCGACCGCGACCGGCGTGATGCACGCGCGAATCGCCGTGCCGTCGAGATGCACGGTGCACGCGCCGCACAGCGCCATCCCGCAGCCGAACTTGGTACCCGTGTGGCCGAGGACGTCGCGCAGATACCAGAGCAACGGCATGTCGGGATTGCCGTCGAAATGCTGTTCGCTACCGTTGACGGTCAGCGTGATCATCGTTCACCTCCTGTGGTCGGCGCCGTATCGCGCGGGCGTCGAGTGGGGATTTGAACGGCGCTGGGCACATTCCGAACGACCAGGTGGGCCTGACGCCGTTTCATTTCCGGATTGCGTCGGAGAACGACGCAATCGGGGCAATGCTGCCGTCTGGTTGCATCTGCAACGGTTCGGCGGGATTCGGACGATTGCTCGTTCGCGGGGATCGCCGCTCGTATTATCAGACGAATTCGGGTTTTTCGTCGGATCGGGGGGATTCGGGTAGCCGGGTTATCAACGCGCTTGAATCGCTTCGGCGCGTGACGCGGTGATGCCGGTCTCGCCGACGGACGTGCAACCGGCATGCTTCCGTCCGTCGTGCGCTCTTCACCCGACGAGCACCACCGGTTTGCCGGAGAACCGGCGATGCCGCAGCCCTTCCAGTTGCTCGGGCAAATGCTCGAAATCGCCGGTGACACGCGCTTCGGGTTGAAGGGTGCCGTTCGCGATACCGGCCAGCAGCATGCTGCCCGCGGTGGTCGTCTCGAGCCACGCCGCCGCATCGCCGTACGTATGCAGTGCATTCAGCGCGACTTCATGAAGCGATACGCTCGTCGTGAACGGCGGCAGCGGCTGTGCGTCGAACCGGCCCTGGATGCACACGACATGCCCGTTGGCGGACACCGCCGGAGTCCAGCGGGCCGCGCTTTGCGCATCGACGCTGTCGAACACTGCGTAGAAACGCCGGGCCAGTTCGTGCCCGGCGTCGATGGTCTCGCCGATCGGGCCGGCGACGAAACGGGTCGCCCCTCGCGCACGCAGACGCGCCCAATGACGCTCGTTGCACGATACCGTGACCTCGAATCCGCGGTCGGCGGCGATCTGCACCAGATAGTTGCCCACCGCGCCCCCTGCTCCGCTGACGAGAATTTCGCGCGCGGTGCGGCACGGCACTTTCTCGAGCGCCTGCCACGCGGTCAGCGCGGGACACGGCACGCTCGCGGCCGTTTCGAAATCGAGCGCGTCGGGCACCGTCAGCAGCACGGACGCGGCGATCGGCGTGTATTCCGCGAAACTGCCGTGTCCGTCGAGGCCCTGGTGGTACGCAACGCGGCGACCGAGCAGATGGCGCGCGTGCTCGTCCGCGACGGCGACGACCGTGCCGGCGCCGTCGACGCCCGGCACATGCCCGTCGGACCAGTTCACCAGCGCGCCGCCGAGCACTTTCCAGTCCACCGGGTTCAGGCCGATCGCGTGGTTGCGTACCAGCACCTGGCCGGGCTTGAGCGCCGGCATCGCGATCTGTTCGAGACGCAGTTGTTCGGGATGCCCGCAGCCATGCCAGGTCCATGCGCGATAGCGGGTCGGCAATGATTCGTGGTGGTGGAGTTGGGTCATGGGTGGGGGTTTGTGGTTCGAGTGCGCGGCGATGCCTGCGGCATGGCGGTCATGCCGGATGCGCCGTGAGGACGACCGGCCAGGACGCCGGATGTCCGCGGCATCGGTCATGCAGGGATCGGTGTGGCGTCCGCGGATGCGGAACGTGTATGGCCGTCAGTATCCGTGGCCGACGCTGTGTCGCGGAAGGGCCATTCCGCGAAAACACTTTTGAATCCGGGGGGACATTCGCATTTTCTGCAGGATGTGCGATGCACCGGGGGCGCACGCGTATCCCGTGACGCGACAGGATAGACGGCAGAGTCAACGCCGCTGACGGATGCCGCAATGCTCGACAAAGTTGCAGCGACGGTCACTAACGCCCAGGACCAAGTGGCGGCCCTTTCCATGCAACTTTGGTGGAGTGCCATCATCCTCGGCGGACTTGAACTTTGGCACCAGTGAGAAACTGCCTCGTCAAGCGGGTATCGTTGCGAATCCCCATTGATTAACCAAATCCGGTTACACCATGATTACACGGACAATATCTTGATAGCTTGATGCGGCGAGATACGGGATGCAAGTACTTGATTTGACTGGCCCGCCCTACACGATTCGAACGTGTGACCTACGGCTTAGAAGGCCGAAAAATTCTATTTTCCTGTCAATCCATTTCCATTCCGCTCCATTCTAACCAAACTATACTTATTAAAAATCAATCACTTGCACGTTTATTCCGAAGATAAGCTGATTGACTTTGAGCGATCCGCGATGAAATAATTTGCCTACATGGTGCCTACACGAATGCGGCCCTATGGAGGCGGCGGATGAGCAAGACGAACTTCACGGTGGAACGCGTCGCGGCGTTCAAGTGCGAGCCGGGCAAAAAGCAGAGCATCTACTGGGACGCGAAGACAGCCGGCTTCGGCCTTCGCGTGACGGAAGCCGGGGCTCGTTCCTATATCTTCGAGTCGCGCCTCTTCGGGAAAACGGTGCGCATCACGATAGGCGACGCAAAGGCGTGGGACTTGGGCAAGGCGCGCGCCGAGGCGAGCGGACTGCGGACGCTTATCGACGACGGGCAGGACCCGCGCGAGGTGAAAGCCGAGCAGCGCGCCGCCTATGAAGCGCGGAAAGCCGAAGCCAAGCGGCAAGATGCGACCATGCGCGACGCGTGGACGGCTTATCTTGAAGCGAACCGGTCGCGGTGGAGCGAGCGCCATCTATCCGACCATAAGAATCTCGCCCACGCTGGCGGTGAACCGAGAAAGCGGGGAAAAGGCGTGACGGTAGCCGGACCGCTCGCCGCGTTGATGGAGTCAAAGCTATCCAACTTGACCGCTGGCGCTGTCGCCGCATGGCTCGAATCGGAATCGCTGACGCGCCCGACCAACGCCGAGCAGAGCTATCGCAAGCTGCGTGCGTTCATCCGCTGGTGTGACGACCGGCCGGAGTACAGCGGCATCATTCCGTCAAACGCATACAATGCACGCGCCGTTCGAAGCGCCGTACCGCGTACCAAGGCTAAAGATGATTGCCTGCAACGAGAACAGCTATCGGCATGGTTCGACGCCGTCCGCACGCTCGGAAATCCGGTGATTGCGACATACCTGCAAGCGCTGCTTATTACGGGCGCGCGCCGCGAAGAAATGGCTGCGCTCAAGTGGGCCGACGTGGATTTCCAGTGGCGCAGTCTGTTCATCGCCGACAAGGTCGAAGGTTCGCGCGTCATCCCTCTTACGCCGTACCTCGCGAGCATCCTGCGGGAACTCAAACGCTTGAATGACACGCCACCGAACGTCCGTCAAATACGCGACCTGACCGAGAAGGGCGCATCATGGTCGCCCTCCCCTTGGGTTTTCGCGAGCAAAAAATCGGCCGATGGAAAAATCGCCGAGCCGCGCATCGCGCATAACCAAGCGCTAGCAGTAGCCGGCCTTCCTCATCTGAGCCTGCACGGCCTTCGGCGCTCGTTCGGGACGCTGGCCGAGTGGGTCGAGGTTCCGGTCGGCGTCATCGCCCAAATTCAAGGTCACAAGCCATCCGCTATCGCGGAAAAGCACTACCGCCGCCGCCCGCTCGACCTGCTACGCAAGTGGCACGACAAAATCGAAGCGTGGATGTTGGAACAGGCCGGAATCGAATTCGATGCGAAGGCCGAACCGCAAGGCTTGCGCATCGCTCAGTGAGTAGCCGTTAGAATCGAACGAAGCGGCGGGGAACGATGTTCGCGCATCGAACCCGCCTAACCACGAACGGCCTTCAGGGAGGCGCGCAGCATGGCTACGTTCGATTTTACAAGCGGCACGCGTCCGCTCGATAAGGTATTGCGCTGGAATACGCTCGACGATGCCGCGTCGTTGCTTTCGGCTCTGACCGGCGAAGCATGGACGCCGCGCCGCATCCTGAGCGACGTGCTAGACGGGTATCGCATTCCGCAAGGCAAGACCCAGCCGCCGACCTGCCTACGATGCGCGCCGCCGCGCAGTACCAAGTTCGCCCGGTACAAATGGGATGCCGAAAACGGGACGCCGAGTAATCCGTTCGTGTATGTGTGCCCCGCACCGTATCAAACCGTGGCCCTCTATCCGGCTCAGGTAGACGACCTACTGAAGACGGGCGAAGCCGCTATTTCGATAGCGGAACGCCCCGAAGACGATTATGGACGGCCGGGCGAATATGTATTCGTCGAGCCGTTGGAGTTGGGCCAAAAGGTCGGCATCTCGTCAATCGGAATGAACTCGGCCGACCTGCAAGAATTCGCTGCGCGTGTCGTAGCTACGATATCGGAAACAGGCACCACTCTTGAGCATGTCGCAAGCACGTCGGCGCTCAATGAGCAATACGCACAGCAAGAGGCCGAAAAAAAGGCGGCCGGTCGGTTCACACTGCAGGAAGCCGCCGAAGCCATCTGTGGCACGGATGAACGCGTTGAACAAATGGTTGTGAAGCTCATTGCTGCGGCCGAGCGCGGCGACCTTGCCACATATGGCCCGGGGGAACGGGCGAAGTATCAATACTCGTCGCGAACACGCGCGCGTTCGTTCTATGAGGAAGCGTATTGGGACGATTTGAACGCGTGGCTGGCGGCGCATGAGCCGCGTACTTCCTATAGATTTCCACGACCGCATGCCGAGTCGGCACAGCCGGCGGACCCAGCGATGAAGCCGCTCGCCCGGCAACGCCATCAGGAAAACGAGATTCTGCGGGTAATCCGTGATCTCGGCCATAACCCAGTATCGCTGCCGAAACAAACGCCCGGCAAAGCTGGCGTTAAAAGTGCGGTTCGCGCACTGCTCCCTGAATTCACGGGCAGCGTGTTCGATAAAGCGTGGGATCGCCTAAGGCGCGACGGCGAGATTGCCGACGCGTAACTTCGTAGCAGCACTCCCCCATTTTGGGGTAACGGGGCAGTCTTGCGGGGGAGGATAGTTCCGCTAATCCAATACGTATCACCTCAACTCAACGCCGTACATGACGGCGGGATGGTGATACGGAAATGACAACAACCCCTCTCACGGCGACTCAGGCGCGCCGCCCGCTCACGACGGAGGAACTGGCCGAGCTCCTTTCGATCCGGCCGCAATCCATCCGCAAGCGCTACTGTCAAACCGGCGCTTACTTCTCCATTCGCCCGGTGAAGGCGCAGAACGGTCGGCTGTTCTGGCCGGCTGATTCCTTCGAAAAGCTGACCGGGGGCCAATAATGAAAAACGCCCGACCCAGCAAAGCCGAATCGAGCGCAAAACGTCAACACGAGTTTACCGGAACCGCCAACCCCCGTCAGCTTCGCGCATTGACTGTGCTGCAACGCCGTCCGATGCCGCGTGAGGAACTGGACACCGTTGTCGGCTGTAGCAACGCGCCCGACCTCGTTGCGGGCCTGCGTGCAAAAGGACTCGCTTTGCCGTGCGTGCGAGTCGCGTGCACCGACCGTTACGGAATCGAAGTGCTGCGCGGCGTCTATTACCTCACCACGTCCGACCGCCGCAAAGTCGCCCGCTGGCTCAAGAAGCGGGGGGCGTAATGAGCGAAGCCGAAGCCATCAAAACTCGCATCAACAAGATGATTCAGACCGAACGCGAACGATGCCGCCGGCGGATGGGTGATGCAGCGTGGGCGCAGCACGAGGCATGGGTTACGGAACACATTGTTGCCTCCGCAAAGGAATGGATTTTTGCTCAGTTGCGGGAGGGCCGCTTCTAATGGGCACCGACTATATCGGCGATACCGTGACCGACGACGCAATTCGGCGCTCGCGCGAGCAGCATGCCGCTGAAGTAGCTCGTGCGGACTTCCTCGTTAAGCGCTCTGCACCTGTCGCAGCACAGGGCTACAGGCTCCAAACGGCAAATGACTTGATGAACGCACCGGCGCAGCGATGGCTCGTGCGAGGCGTGATTCCAGCGCAGGGGACGGTTGCGATGTATGGCCCGAGCGGCTCGGGTAAGTCGTTTCTCGTGCTCGACCTTTGCGCTGCAATCGCGGGCGGTGAAGATTGGTTCGGTTACCGCGTCACGCCGGCACCTGTTGTCTATATCGCCCTCGAAGGTGAAGCCGGCCTGAGCAAACGTGCCAAGGCGTGGAGCGCACGCAACCATCGCCCGCTGCCGGAAGGGTTGCACTTCGTTACGCAACCCTTCGACGTCCGCAACCTGGCGGATGTATCCGACCTGTTGGAAGCCGTTCAGGCCGGCGGCGGTGCGGGGTTGCTGGTAATCGATACGTTGAATCGCGCTGCGCCCGGTGCGGACGAGAATAGCTCGAAGGATATGGGCGAAATCATCGCGAAGCTCAAAATCCTGCAAGACAGTATCGGCGGCGCGGTTCTCGTCGTGCATCACACAGGGAAAGATGCGGCCAAGGGATTGCGCGGGCATTCGTCGCTGTTCGCGGCGCTGGACGCCGCCCTCGAAGTGACGCGTATCGATGGCCGCCGAGAATGGACCGTCGCGAAATCGAAGGACGATGCCGACGGCGAGCGTTACGCGTTCGCGCTTCGCGTTGTGGACCTCGGCGAGGATGAAGCCGGCGAGCCGATTACGTCCTGCGTCGTCGCGCCGGACGACAGTGTCGCCGGGGTGGAGCACGTGAAGCTGCCGCAAGGCGGCAATCAGCGCATCGCGATGGATGCGCTCGCGCAACCGCTGCGCGACTCGCGCGAATTCAACAAGGGCGACGCGCCGTTCGGCCGCCCCTGCCTCGAAATTGAACCCGCCGTAGCGATTGTCGCAGCGCGTTTGACGTGTGAACCGAAGCGGCGGAACGAGCGAGCCAGAAAGGCGATTACCGGGCTTGTGACTCGCGGCATTTACGCCGCCAAGGATGGTTGGTTATGGCGCACGTGACCTGCCTACCGTCCCGGCCATCCTTCCCGAAATCCCGTGCCCCTTATAGGGGCGGCGGGAAATTTCGGGAAAAGCGGACCGGCCCGGGAATTCCCGTTTCGGGAAATTTCGGGCGTTTTCGGGAAAGCGTCCTTTTCACGGTGCGAGGTACTAAATGATTGACGGTCTCATCAATGGCAGAGCATCCAACCTACCCCGTTTCGGCAACCTGATGGCGCGGTGCCGCCGCGATGCCCGGCGAATCATCGCCGGAGGCGGGCCACATATGCGTTATCGGCTCACCTTAGTCGGTGAGCGGCTGATTGGCGCCTTCGACGAAATCGACGCACGCACAACGCTGGAACAGCGCCTGATGCTAATCGGTGCGAACTCCGCTGATGCGCGGGATGTAGAGCCGGGGCGTGATTCGATGTTGCATTTGCTGTGGGGGTACAGTCTCGAATGGTCGGCCATGCGCCGGGGCGATGAGCGCAACGCGTTCGACTGCGCGCCGTTGTATTGGGCAGTCAGCTTCGTGATGCTCGACTGGATGGCTACGGACGAAGCCAAGCCTGGCGTAGATGCCGCAATGCGCGAGGCGTTCGGCGGGACGTTCGAGGAATGGGCGACGAGAGGCACACATGATTGATGGCCTCATAAGCGGGAAGATGTACAACAAGGCGACGGAGCGTGTCGGCCCGAGCGGCAAGGCGTTCGTCGTCGCGAAGGTGCGCGTACCCGTAGGCGACGGTGACGCGCTGTTCGTGAGCGTGATTGCGTTCTCGGACGGCGTGAAGGTCGGCCTGTTGGCGCTCGATGACGGCGATTCCGTCGCGCTGGCCGGTACGCTGACCCCGAAGGTTTGGACGGACCGAAACGGCGACGCTAAACCGGCGCTCGACATGGTCGCGCACGCGGTGCTGACCGCTTACCACGTGAAGCGCAAGCGGGTCGCTATGCAAGGTTCAAACGACTGCGACGAGCACCGGGGCGGACGCCCGTCTGTGGATGGTTCCCGACAAGCTGCGGCGTTCTACAGCGGCGATACGTCAGATATGCAGGACGATTTGTAGGTACGGGGCAGCCGCAATGTGAAGGCGTTTTACTTCAGTAAATAGGAGTGCGAAATCATGGAAATGTCTGTACCGAAACGACTTCTGGAGCATCTGCATTTTGACGAGACACGCGGCGAATACAGTGCTTTCATTTGGCCCGGTTCGAACGGCCAGCCGCTGTATCGAGTCGTAAAGCCCGGCCCCGTGAAATACCGCGTCGAAATTCGTCCCGAAGGTTACATCGTCTTGATCCCGCGCTAACGCGCCTTTTTGGAGAATGGCTATGAATCCGTTGAAGCGTCCCCTGCCCGAACGCCTCGAAGCCCTTGAAGCGCTCGCTAACGATGCCGGCCTCACCGGCGAACTTGAGGCGAAACAGCGCGCCAAGGTTGACCAGCGCCGAGCGGAACTGGCGCACGAACTCAAGTCGCTGCCGGACCGGAAAAGCGAACGGTCCGCGTTGACCAATGAGGCCGAACGCGCGGCGGCTGCCTTCGCTGCCGCGAAAGCTGCATGCTATGAAGCTGAAAAAACGATGCTCGAAACGCGCGGTCGCCTCGCGGTTTGGACGATGGCCGATAACGGCGCGCGCGAACGCATCCTGACCGAACTCGAATGCACCGCGCCGCCCGCAGTCGGCGAGGCGCTCGACGAATTGTCGAGCGCCGATGATTTGTTGCGCGCCGCAGTTCGGACCGACGTATTCACGGCGCAAAACTGGCTTGGCGTTCGCGTCGGCAACGTCACGACGAACATGCCCGAAATCAAGGCGGCTCGCGAGAAAATCGCCGAGGCACAACGCGGCGTTCGCGCTCTTGTTCATGACGGTTCCATTTCAAGCGAGGAACTGGTATCGCGGGCGCGGATGCACGTAGATTCGGCGCTGGAACCGCTGTTCAGCTTCGTGTCGCGTCAGAAGTGGGAAACTCGCCGTTCGCGACCGCATAGCGACCTGTTGGCCGAAGTCGCAGGCTACGGGGACTAGCTGCAGACAGGCGGCGTGCATCGGCGGCGTTTGCCGTTGCTGCATGCCGCCCGTATTCGGACACTCGCTAGACGTTCGACTTGCCAAGATTACATACTGAACAAAGCGTTTGTAGGTTTTCGAACACCGTATCGCCGCCATTGCTCCAAGCAACGATATGGTCAACGTGAAGTTCAACGCCGGGGGTAAGAGCAGGGCTCGCGCCGCACGCCCGGCAAGTGAAATGATCTCGCTGGAGAACATGCCAGCGAAGCCTTAACGATGGGTCACGGCCGGTTCTGCGACGTGGTGTAGATGAATCGAGAGCGACAGGCGCTACTGCCTCATCACTGTCGTTTGCATATTCAACAAAAGCGTGAAGCGCTGCGGACCAAGAACCGAAACGGCGGTTGTATGGACTTTGCGAGATAGTTGACGGAAGCTGCGCAAGCTCACTTCGCCTTGGCTGGCGTCCAAAGTGCTGCCAGAGCGCGAGGATATTTTCAAACAACCGTTGATCTGAAATATCAACCTCGTTCGAAACCGCGAGGCCAGCACGGATTAGAGCCTCATTCCACGAACCAAAGCGTCTGATCGCTGTTGAAACGTCGTATTTTCCAAGCCGGAGATAGTCCTTTTGACCGATAGTTAGCTTCCCCATATCGGTGGCTGTGGATCGAAGGTCGGCAAGCAATTCCTCGTCGGAAACGGGCATGCCGGAAACACGTCGGACTATGAACGGATCGCGCGTCATACGGTCTTTGAGTGGGCTAACAGTTAATCAGGAAGCTTTGGCGTCGCCTTCGCGGACGGCAACCGAGCATGCCACGATGCAGTTCGATTGTAGGCACTCTGAGCGGTCGGTGTGTGCGTCGATGTAGACGCACGCGGCGCGGGTGGACAGGCTTTGCGGGCCGTCCGCGCACCCGCATGAGGATGGGTAGGGGGTAGGCAATCTCTAGCGGGACCGCGCCGATGATCGTGGCGCAACGCGAATTTTTGCAACGCCAGCACCAAAACCATTTTTCGGGAGCGAATCATGCCGCAGAAATCGAACGCCGCGAAGGCGCTTTCGGGTACGTTGCGTGCCGACCGGCTTAAGGGCATCGCGGCCGATCAATTGACCGTTGCGCCGCCACCGCCGGACGGCATGTCATCGCGTGCGGCTGCGGAATGGGACCGCGTCGCGCCGCTCGTCGTGAGCTTGGGTCTGTTGAGCGCTTCCGACCTACGCGCGCTCGAACTGCTGGCCGAAACATTGGCAACGGAGGCGCAGTTACGCGAGACGTTGGACCGTGAAGGGCTGACGATTGCGACCGGGACCGGCGGAAGCAAGGCGCATCCGGCGTTGCGCGCGCTGAGCGACGCGCGCGCCCAAGCGGCCCGTTTGCTCGATGCGTTCGGCCTGAGTCCGCGCGGTCGGCAAGCCATCGACGCGCCGCCGCCCTTGCCCACGGAGAATCCCTATACGGCGTTCGTTAAGCGGGCGCGTAGTCCACGTTGATTGAAAACGCCTACACCATGCCTACATGGGAATCAGAAAGCAAAAAGCCCGGCAACAATACCTGGCTAACTCATTGATTCCATTGGCCCGCCCTACACGATTCGAACGTGTGACCTACGGCTTAGAAGGCCGTTGCTCTATCCAACTGAGCTAAGGGCGGTCGAGGGGAAAAGACACGGCGACAAGACAAAACCCGGACCGCATTCCACGCGAAAGGCTTCGAGCACCACCACCACACCCCAAAACTCGAAACCCCGAAACGAAACGGGCCCGGCATGAAGCCGAGCCCGAAATTATACCCGATCATCGCGTCACATCACGCGCGACGCGCGACCGGCGGCACCGCAACCCTCAAACCGGCTGCGGATGCAGCATGAACCAGCCGAGACAGAACACCCCGGCAATCACGCAATACACGCCGAACGAAGCCAGCCGCCCGCGCCCTTCGAAATAGCGCATCAGGAACCGCACGCTCAGATAAGCCGCGATCGCCGTCAGCACGCCGCCGAGCAGCGCATCGGCGAGCTGGTCGCGCGCATGGAACAGCTTCGGCAGTTCGAGCACGCCCGCGGCAAAAATGATCGGCGTGCCGAGCAGGAACGAAAACTCCGCGGCCTTTTCCGCCGTCAGCCCGGCCACGTTACCGGCGATCATCGTCAGCCCGCTGCGCGAGAAACCCGGGATCAGCGCGCCGATCTGCGCCAGGCCCACGAAGAACGCCTGCTTGAACGTCATCTTCTCGGGCGGTTGATGCGCACGGCTGCGCTGGATCCGGTCGCCGATCCACAGCAGCACGCCGTTGATGATCAGCGCGATCGCGACGATCCGCAGGTCGTGGAACACGCGCTCGATGCGCTTCTCGAGCAGCAGGCCGACGATCCCGGTCGGGATCGTGCCGATGATCAGCGCCCACATCAGGTGCCCGTCGTCGTTCTTGCGGCCGCCGAGCTGCGCGAAGAAGCCACTGATCAGCGCGATCCAGCGCGCACGGAAGTACCACAGCAGCGCGAGCGCGGTGCCGAGGTGCAGCGCGACGAGGAACGGCAGCAACTGCGGCGCATGCTTGTCGATGTGCATGCCGAACAGCGCGGGCACGAGCAGCGTGTGGCCGAGACTGCTGACGGGGAAGAGTTCGGTAACGCCCTGCAGGACGCTCAGGAATACCAGAAACCAGAGACTCACGCGTCGGTCCTTTTGGTGGTGATCAGTCGGGAAGAAGAGCGGACGACGCATCGCGCGTCCGAAAAAACGCGCCCCGATTATGCCCAGCCCAGATTACTGCGCCAAGGCATTTGACTGGTTATTGCGGCAATGCACACAAACGCTTGCAATTTGTAAGCGCGCAGAAAGCAAAAAGCCCGCCATTTGCATGGCGGGCCTTGCGATTCCGGCAGAAATTGCCGTCAGCGGCCGAGCTGATAGAAAAACAATACCGTGCTGCCGGTGAACATGCCGAACAGTGCGATTCCCATTGCCATTGCCAGATCCATGGCCCCCTCCACGAAGTGTCATGACCCGGCAACATCACCGGTTTAGAGGCATTATCCAGACCGTCGGCAGGTTGAAAAACTCGCAATTTCCCCGAGAAGGGTTTTCCCCGACCGCCTCGCAACCCGATAATGGAGCGCGCCATCGCGCACCCCGCCCACCCGTTCATACCGATTCGCCATGCCGATCTTCCAGCAGCACGACATTCATGAACTCCACGCCGGCCCGTCGCTCGTTCGGGTCGCCCCGCAATTCGGCGGCCGCCTGCTGTCGTGGCACGTCGACGGCGAGCCGGTCATCTTCTGGCCGGACGCGGCCGACTGGAGCAACCTCGCGCGCGTGCGCGGCGGCAATCCGCTGCTGTTTCCGTTCCTCGGCCGCCATCGCGTCGACGGCGAACTGGGCCGCTGGCGCGATGCCGCCGGCGTGGTCCGCGACCTGCCGATGCACGGCTTCGCGCGCGACCTGCCGTTCGCGGCACGCCCGTCGGCCGACGGCGCCGCGCTGTCGATGACGCTCGATTCGAACGACGCGCTGCGCGACAGCTATCCGTTCGATTTCCGGTTCGAGACGACCTACCGGCTCGCCGATGCGCACACGCTCGACGTCGCGCTCACCACGACCAACCGCGGCGACACGCCGCTGCCCTACTACGCGGGCCATCATTTCTATTTCGCGCTGCCGCACGGCGAACGTGCAGAAACCACGCTCGAGCTGCCGCCGACGCGCCGCCGCATGCAGCGCGCCGACGGCTCGATCAGCCCGCTCGAGCCCGGCGCAGCGTCGTACAGCCTCGGCGATCCGGACATCCTCGACCGCTTCCACTGTCTCGACGGCGCGCCGTCCACGCCGGTACGCATCGTGATGCCGGGCCGCCGCCGCACGATCGAGATCGCGCTCGACGTACCGGGCTCGATCCCGTGGTACGCGGTCACGACCTGGACGGAAAAACCGGAATCGGACTTCTACTGCGTCGAGCCTTGGCTCGGCCTGCCGGACGCGATCCACAACGGCCTCGGGCTGCGCATGCTCGCGCCGGGCGCGACGGAAACGGCCACGCTGCAGATTCGCGTGCTGCCGCTCGCCGGCTGACACCGGCCGCGCCGAACCGGTGCGCGCCGGCCGCGCCCGCGGCCCGAAACTGCGGTGCGCGGGTCGAACCCGTTAAAATCGGACGTTTTGTATCGCCTGCCGCGTCGCGCGCGGCAGGGTTTTGCGAGGTTCAATGATCGGAACAACAACGAAGCGGCTCTTCGCGGCCGCCTGCGCCGCGCTGCTCGTCGCGTGCGGCTCCGCTCCCGTCGGCCCGGGTTACTACCGCGTCGAGCGCGGCGACACGCTCTACAAGATCGCGCGCGAGAATCGCACGTCGACGGCCAACATCGTGCGCTGGAACCAGATCACGAACCCCGACGCGATCGAGGTCGGCCAGGTGCTGCGGGTCGCGCCGCCGCCCGGCACGACGACCGCGTCGACCACCGGCACCGGCAGCGCGGGCCGCAGCCGCCCCGCGCCTTCCGCGCCGGTCGAATCGGCGGTCAAGCCGGCCAGCAGCATCGCGCTGATCTGGCCGGCCGCCGGCAACGTGGTGCGCAGCTTCGACGGCTCGAAATCCAAGGGCATCGATATCGCGAACGCTGCGGGCACGCCGGTGCTGGCCGCCGCGCCGGGCACCGTCGTCTATGCGGGCAACGGATTGCGCGGCTACGGCAACCTGATCATCCTCAAGCACAACGCCGATTACCTGACGGCCTACGCGCACAACCGTGCGCTGCTCGTGAAGGAAGGCCAGCCGGTCACGCAGGGGCAGACGATCGCGGAGATGGGCAACAGCGACAGCGATCGCACCGCGCTGCACTTCGAGCTGCGCTACGGTGGCCGCTCGATCGATCCGGCACGCTACCTGCCGGCGCGCTGAGCGCGCCAGCGTCGACGGCAGGCGACGGACGACACGCGATGCCGGCACGCATCGCATGTCGTCGCGAGGGAGAACGGGAAGGTTGGGTCAGCGCTTGCGCAGACGGCCGGTGAACCGGCCGGACAGCGGATCGACGCGGCTGGCGAACGCCACCAGCGCCCCGATTCCGAAGAGGCTGAACCCCGCAGCTATCAGAAGCAAATCCATGGTCATATCACTGTTTTGTCGTGATCTTATGCGTCATGACGGAATCGTGCACTGAGCCGCACCGGTTGCACGAGTCCGCACATTCCCTATCTATCAGACGCCATTGTGGTTTCGGTCGCGTGAAATGCCGATGTAATCCATCGACCGATGCCGACGATCGACGCCAAGGAGACTCGCATGCTGCCCGCCGCCGACCGCTACGACGACCTGCTCGCCCGCTTCCGGTGGGACGTTCCGGCCCGTTACAACATCGGCGTGGACGTCTGCGACAAGTGGGCCGACGGCAGCGGACGGCTCGCGCTGATCCACGAAACGGCGCAAGGCGACGTGTCGCGCCTCACGTTCGACGACCTGAAGAATGCTTCTAACCGTTTCGCGAACAGCCTCGCGCGGGCAGGTTTGCAACGCGGCGACCGGATCGCGATCTTCCTCGCACAGGGCCCGGAAACAGCGATCGCGCATCTCGCCGCGTACAAGCTCGGCGCGATCGCGGTGCCGCTGTTCACGCTGTTCGGCGCCGACGCACTCGAATACCGGCTCGCGAACAGCGAAGCCGCCGCGCTCGTCACCGACGCAGCCGGTTACGCGAAGATCGCGTCGCTGCGCGCGCAACTGCCGATGCTGCGGACGTGCTACTGCATCGGCGACGATGCACCCGACGCCCCCGGCGTGCTGCGCTTCGACGCCGCGCTCGCCGCCGAATCGCCGGACTTCGTGCCGGCGGACACCGCGGCCGACGATCCGGCGGTGATCATCTACACGTCCGGGACGACCGGCAAGCCGAAAGGCGCGCTCCATGCGCACCGCGTGCTGTTGGGCCATCTGCCGGGCGTCGAGATGTCGCAGCAATGCTTCCCGCGCGACGCACGCCTGTTCTGGACGCCCGCCGACTGGGCCTGGATCGGCGGGCTGCTCGACGTGCTGCTGCCGTCATGGCATCACGGCGTGCCCGTGCTCGCGCGCCGCTTCGAGAAGTTCGACGGCGAAGCCGCGTTCGCGCTGATGGCGCGGCACGGCGTGACCCACGCGTTCCTGCCGCCCACCGCGCTGAAGCTGATGCGTGCGGTGCCGGCGCCGCGCGAGCGCCACGCGCTGGCGCTGAAATCGGTCGCGAGCGGTGGAGAATCCCTCGGCACCGGGCTGACGGCCTGGGGGCGCGACGCGCTCGGCGTGACGATCAACGAGTTCTACGGACAGACCGAATGCAACATGGTGCTGTCGTCGTGCGCGGCGCTGTTCGATGCGCAGCCCGGTGCGATCGGCAAGGCCGTGCCCGGCCACGTGGTCGCGATCGTCGACGAGCACGGCACGCCGCTGCCGCCCGGCGTCGAGGGGCGCATCGCGGTGCGCCGCCCCGACCCGGTGATGTTTATCGAATACTGGCGCAATCCCGCCGCCACGCGCGACAAGTTCGCGGGCGACTACCTGCTCACCGGCGACACCGGCACGATCGACGCCGACGGCTTCGTGCGCTTCGTCGGCCGCGACGACGACGTGATCACGAGCGCCGGCTACCGGATCGGCCCGGGGCCGATCGAGGACTGCCTGCTCACGCATCCGGCGGTACGGATGGCGGCCGTCGTCGGCGTGCCCGACCCGACGCGTACCGAGATCGTCAAGGCGTTCGTCGTGCTGAACCCCGGCCACGTCGGCGACGACGCGCTCGTGCAGGCGCTGCAGGCGCACGTGCGCACGCGCCTGGCCGCGCACGAGTACCCGCGCGCGATCGCGTTCGTCGACGGCCTGCCGATGACGGCGACCGGCAAGATCGTGCGGCGCGCGTTGCGCGACGCCTGAAACGGTCGTGGCCGTACCGGGCGGCCGGCCGGGCGCCCGGATGGTTTATAGTGGCGCCACGCAGTCTTTCCAGCACACAACCGATGTCCTCCCACCAACACGAATCCGCCGCGGGCGCGTCGCACAGCCCGCTTTACGCCAAACTCCTCGGCGAAACCGCCAAGATCGACTGGTGCGATCTCGAGCGCTTCTTCGCACAGGGCAAGCTGCTGTCGGTCGCACGCGATCTCGATCTCGTGAGCGTCGCGGAAGCGATCGCCGGCGACGACGCGCAACAGGTCACGCGCTGGCTGTCGTCCGGCCTCGTCGCACGCATGCCGGCGGAAACCGCCGCCGACTTCGCGGCGCGCAATCCGGAGCTGTGGGCGGTCGTCGTGTCGCCGTGGGTCTGCGTGCAGGAACGCGCCTGACGCGTTCGCCATGTCCGAATCCGCATTACCGCACGGGGCCGGCACCGGGTCGGCCGCCGTCTCGCACCGGCGCGTCCTTGCGCTCGCCTTCCCGATCGTCCTCGCAAACCTGACCCAGCCGATCCTCGGCGCGGTCGACACGGCCGTCGCCGGCCACCTCGACGGCGCCCAGTATCTCGGCGGCGTCGCGCTCGGCGGGCTGTTCTTCAATTTCGTGTTCTGGGGCTTCGGCTTCCTGCGCATGGGCACGACCGGCCTCGTCGCGCAGGCGCACGGCGCCGGCGACGCCGCCGGCATCCGGCTGAACGTGCTGCGCGCGCTGATCGTCGCGTTCGCGCTCGGCACCGCCGTGCTCGCGCTGCAGGTGCCGCTGCTGTCGTTCGCGCTGACCGCACTGGGCGGCAGCGAGGCCGTGCGCACGACGGCGCTGGCCTATGGCCACGCACGGATCTGGAGCGCGCCGTTCGCGCTCGCCAACTACGTCGTGCTCGGCTACCTGCTCGGCGTGCAACGCGTGCGGCTCGCGCTCGTCGCGCAGGTCTTCATCAATGCGGTGAATATCGGGGCCGTGCTGCTCTACGTGTACGGCTTCGGCTGGGGCATCGCCGGAATCGGTGCGGCGACCGCGACCGCCGACGCATGCGGCTTCGCGCTCGGCGCCTGGATGCTGTGGCGGCTGCGGCCGCGCGGCCTCGCGTCGCTTGCCGCGCGGGCGCTCGCGGACCGTGCGGCGCTCAAGCGGCTGATCGCGCTCAATCGCGACATCTTCCTGCGCACGCTGTGCCTGCTCGGCGCGTTCGGCTGGTTCGCGCATCTCGGCGCCAGACAGGGCGACGCGACGCTCGCGGCCAACGCACTGCTGCTGAATTTCCAGACCTTCATGGCCTACGGACTCGACGGTTTCGCGCATGCGGCCGAGGCGCTCGTCGGCGCCGCCGCCGGCGCGCGCGACCGCGCCGCCTTCCGGCAGGCCGTGCGCGTCACGCTGCTGTGGTCCGCGCTCGGCGCGCTGCTGTTCGCGCTCGTCTACTGGGTCGCGGGCGGCTGGATCGTCGCGCGGCTGACCGACCAGGCCGAGATCCGCGCGGTCGCGCTGCGCTACCTGCCCTGGGCAGCGGTCTCGCCGATCGTGTCCGTGTGGGGATTCCTGCTCGACGGCGTGTTCATCGGCGCAACGCAGACGCAATCGCTGATGCGTGCGATGGTCGCGTCGTTCGCGATCTTCATCGCCGCGACGCTGGCGGCCGTCGGCCCGTTCGGCAATCACGGGCTGTGGTTCGCGCTGCTGCTGTTCATGGTCGCGCGCGGCGCGACGCTCGCGCGCTACCTGCCGGCGCTGACGCGGCGGATCGGCGCCGACGCGGCCGCGGCCGGCACCTGACGGCCGCGAAGGCCTGCCGCCATCGTCACTGCACGGCTGCGGGTGCCGACGACGCCGGCTCGCCGAGCATCGACGGCGGCGTCATGTCGGTCGGCACACCATGGTAATCGGCCGGATCTTGCGGCGGGTGGCCGCGACGGGCCTGGCGGGGATCGCTGGCACAGCCGGCAAGAATGGACGCGGCCAGCACGGCCAGCATGAAACGGGTCATCGGGAAGGCTCCGTAAGACGGCGCGCCCATCGCGCGCCAGGACCGCGCCGAGTCTAGCGGAATTCCGGGTTAGGGATCGTCCCGCGCGTGTCCTAATATGAATCCATGGCGCTGTGCCGTTGAAAGGAGGCAGCCATGTCGTCTGAAGAGATTGCCGGCCTGATCGGCCTGTTCATCGGCTTGATGGTGCTCGTCGCCCTGTCCTATTTCGAGTCGCGCGAATACAAGCGCAACCATGGCGGCGAAGGGATGATCCATCACTGGATGGCCGAACACCATCTGCTCGACTGGCGGCGCAAGCACTAGGCAAGCCCGCCGTGTCGTCCGGGCCGCCGCGCGCGGGGCCCGCTCCGAACGTGCGCCCACCCGCACGGTGGTCGGCGCATATCGCTCGAATTAACAGGGTCCGATAAGACAACATCCCCGGAATGGTCGAACGCCGTCGCGCGACAACTTGCCGCGCGACGGCGTTCGCTTGCGCGCGCCCGGAGCAGCGCGCCGCGATCGGGATGGCTCAGCCCAGGAAGTGCCGGGCGTAGCGGGCGTTGATGTCCGACAGCCGGAACAGCGTCAGGAAGTCCGCGCAGTTGAAATCGGGATCCCACGCCGGCGCGCCGCAAATCTTCGCGCCGAGACGCAGATAGCCCTTGATCAGCGGCGGCGGCGCGACGACGGTGCCCGTCTGCAGTTCGTCGACCGGCAGCGCCGTGTGCGGGAACGCGCGGTATTCCGGCGCCGTCAGCGCGTTCGCCGGTAGCGACTGATACAGGTTCGCCGCGTAATGGCCGCCGTCGGCCATCGATACGCTCGCGCAGCCGAGCATCGTCTCGTAGCCGTTTTGCATCATGTATGCACCGAGACCGCCCCACAGCGCCATGATGACGGCGCCGCTGCGGTAGTCGCTGTGCACGCACGAGCGGCCGACCTCGACCATCTTGCCGCGCAGGTGCGTGAGGCGCGACAGGTCGAATTCGCCCTCGGCATACAGGCGGCCGACCCGCGCGGCCTCGTGCGGCGGCAGCACGCGGTACGTACCGACCACCTTCAGCGTGTCGAGATCGCGCACCAGCAGGTGGTCGCAGTAGGCATCGAACGGATCGACGTCGAGACCGGACGGACCGCTGACCTGCGCGCCCATCTCTTCGGCGAACACGGTGTAGCGCAGGCGTTGGGCCTCGCGCAGTTCGTCTTCCGTGCGCGCCCAGGCGGCACGCAGACGGTACTCGGATGTGACGGTTTCAGCAGCGCGCGGCAGGTGACGCCGCGTCGTGTCGAGGGGAAGCGAGGCAAAAGGGAGCGTAGGCGTCGGCAGTTCTCGCATTAGGCTTTCCTGATCGTAAGGAATAGGACGACATGCCAGCCAATGTAGTAACCGGTCGTTACCGTTCTGTGGCACGACCGTGTCCTTTCAATGACGTGTCGCCGAATTGACTTTAGCAGAAAGCTTGCGAAACCGTATGATCAAAGCCCGCAAACCCCTTCAGGCCAGCTCCGGCGTCAATACCGCGCGCAGCACGGCCTGATGGTTGCCGTCGCGCGTGCGGCTCGCGAGCCACACGATGCCGCCCTTCTTGATGCTCCAGCTGTCGTCGTTGCCGGCCATCAATTGCGCCGCGACGCTGCCGAGCGTCGGCTGGTGTCCGACGATCACGACCGTCGGCGCGATGCCGTCCGGCCAGCCGGCGGCGGCCAGCACGTCGTCGACGCTACCGCCCGGCGCGAGCGCATCGACGGTCCGGTACTGGTCGGTCAGCGCCTCGACCGTCTGCACGGTGCGCGCCGCCGGGCTCGCGAGGATCACGCTGTTCGACTCGAGGCGGCTGCGCAGCCATTTGGCCATGGCCTGCGCTTCCTTGCGCCCGCGGGCCGTCAACTGGCGTGCGAGGTCGTTTGCCGCGTAGTCTTCGGCTTCGGCGTGGCGCCACAGGATCAGGTTCATCATGATGTCTCCCTCCATGCTTCGACGAATGGTTCGGCCGACCACCCGCGGGCCGGACGATCACACTTCGAATTGTCGCCAATCGCGAGCGGTTCGTGATGATGTGCGCCGTATGCAAAACGTGATTGACCCGGCCACCCATTAGACGATAGAATCTTTGGCTCGTCGGAGCGTAGCGCAGCCTGGTAGCGCATCTGATTTGGGATCAGAGGGTCGAAGGTTCGAATCCTTTCGCTCCGACCACGATACACGATAAGGGTTGCAAGCCATCGCGCTTGCAGCCCTTTTTCGTTTGCTCCGCCGTGCGCCTTCTCAACCGCTGCCGCCCCATGCAGAGCCCGCGCACGAATCTTGCGGGAACACGCGATAATGTCCGCGACCCAACCCGCAACCGCGCATGAAAAACCAAGTTTTCAAGACCGCCCTGCTCGGCGCGCTGCTCGCAATCGGCGCATTCGGCACCCTCGGCGCGTCCGGCGCCGCGTCGGCCAAGTCGCTCGAGGACGCGCTCGACTGCCATTCGAACGGCCACAAGTTCGTCGCGCCGCTGCTCGCGGCCGGCGACATCGAGTCGGAGCCGATGCACGTCGAAGCAAATTCGGTGAACGCGTTTCGCACGAACCATCCGCTGACCGCCTATGGCTTCGGCGTCTACGTCGTGCTCGGCTACCAGGCGAACGATCCGATCTTCCAGCCGGGCGACGGCACGCCGATCGGCAAATGGGCGTACGGCGTCGTGGTACGCGGCACGAAGAGTGCGGTCGAGCAGGCCGTTCGCAATGCCGGCAGCGACGCAACCGTCAAGCAGGCGTTCCCGTTCCTGACCGCGATCGTGTGCTCCGACTGAGCACACCGCGAGGTAAGCCGCGCGAGCGCGCCGCGCCCTCGGTAGCGTCTCGTTACGCGCCCGTATAAACCACGCGATACGGAATCCCGACCTTCTCCCACTCGGCCGCTTCCTGGCTGAGGCTGTAGTCGGTCAACGGGTTCTGCTCGACCCATGCGCTCGGCAGGCGCACTTCATACCCGCCCTTCTTCATCTGCGACACGGAAATGTCCGGCAGCCCGGCATCGGTCCGGCGCCGGCACAGCAGCGCAGCGAGCCGCAGGCAAAACAGCAGCGGCCATTCGACGTCGCGCGCCTGCGACAGCTTGCCGAGCTTGCCCGCATGCCCGAGCACGAGCGCGGCAAGACGCGCCTGGTCGGTGCGCGAGAAGCCCGGCATGTCGGCGTTGCTGGCGATATACGCGGAATGCTTGTGATACGAGCTGTGCGAGATCGACAGGCCGATCTCGTGCAGCGCGGCGGCCCAGCCGAGGAACATCCGGCCTTCCTCGCGCGCTTCTTCGTCGTCGGACGCCTCGAGCTCGTCGTAGAACCGCACCGCCAGTGCGGCGATCCGCTCGGCCTGCGCGCGATCGACGCCGTAGCGGCGCGTGAAACCCTCGACGGTCACCGCACGCATGTCCTCGTGCTGGGCCCGGCCGAGCAGGTCGTACAGCACGCCGAGACGCAGCGCGCCGTCGGTGGTGTCGACGTAGTCGACACCCAGTTCCTCGAATACCGCGAGCATGATCGCGAGGCCGCCGGCAAGCACCGGCACGCGATCGGGCTTCAGCGCGATCAGCTTCAGCCGGTTCACGTTCTCGGCCTTGATCAGCGCGCGCTTCAGGCGTTCGAGCCCGCCGCGCGAAATGCCGTGCGTAATGCCGGCGTCGTTGAAGCCGTTCGCCTCGACGAGCTCCGCGAGCGCACGCGCGGTGCCCGACGAACCGATCGCCTGGTCCCATCCGGCCTTCTTGTACTCGCTGGAAATGATCTGGATCTCGCGCTTGGCCGCGAGTTCGGCCTGCCGCATCGTGTATTCGTCGACGTTGCCGGCCGGGAAGAACGCCCGGCTATGGCTCACGCAGCCGATGTAGAGACTCTCCATCACGAGCGGCGTGTAGTGCGAGCCGATGATGAATTCGGTCGAGCCGCCGCCGATGTCGACGACGAGCCGCTTGCCCGCGCTCGCCGGCACCGAATGCGCGGCACCCGCATAGATCAGGCGCGCCTCTTCGCGGCCCGCGATCACTTCGATCGGAAAACCGAGCGCCGCTTCGGCTTCGCCGAGGAATTCGCCCGCGTTCTTCGCGACGCGCAGCGTGTTGGTCGCCACCGCGCGCACATGATCGGGATGGAAATCGCGCAGGCGCTCGCCGAACCGCTTGAGCGCCTCCCAGCCACGTTCCTGCGACGCGCGATCGAGCATCTTGTCGCTCGACAGCCCCGCGGCCAGTCGAACCGGCTCGCGCAGCGCATCGACGGGATAGATCTGGCTGCCCGCCGGCGTTTCCTCGACGCGCCCGACGATCAGCCGGAAGCTGTTCGAGCCGAGATCCACGGCAGCCAGCAAGTGGGGGGATGTAACCATCAGAAGGGGGCTCCGTGCGCGCTCGCCCGCGGCAGCCGCTCCGGCCTCGCTGGACGATCAATCAAAGGCGATATTTTAAGCGTGGAACGCTTGCCATTGCCACGCTTCACGGGCATGTACTCGGGTAGAAAGTATATGGCCGAAACATTTATGAGACGAATCGGTTCAAGCGTAGAATTTCCCGATATAAATACATTATTGTCATCAGCACGTCATCGTACCGTGAGAGTTTCCGAGCGTCCTTTCGAATCATCGCCCGAATCACCCCCTACTCTGCCGATGTCCGTCCGCTATCCGCTTCTCAATCGTGAACTCGGCATCCTCGGCTTCAACGAGCGCGTGCTGGCCCAGGCGGCCGACCCGCACATTCCGTTGCTCGAGCGACTGCGCTTCATCTGCATCACCAGCAGCAACCTCGACGAGTTCTTCGAGGTCCGGATGGCCGGCCTCCAGGAACAGATCCGCGACAACCCCGGCGCCCTGACGCCCGACGGCATGTCGCTGCAGCACGCCTACGATCTCGTCGTCGAGCGCGCGCAACGGCTCGTGCACCGCCAGTACACGATGCTGCACGAAACCGTGCTCCCCGCGCTCGAACAGGAAGGCATCTACTTCCACGCGAGCGACTCGTGGAACGACGAGCAGCTCGAATGGGCGCGCCGCTACTTCCTCGACGAACTGCTGCCGGTGCTGACGCCGATCGGCCTCGATCCCGCGCATCCGTTCCCGCGCGTGCTGAACAAGAGCCTGAACTTCGTCGTCGAGCTCGAAGGCCGCGACGCGTTCGGCCGCCAGGCGGTGATGGGCATCGTGCAGGCGCCGCGCGCGCTGCCGCGCGTCGTGCGCATGCCGCAGGCGCTGTCGGGCTTCGAGCACGGCTTCGTGCTGCTCAGCTCGTTCATGCAGCGCTTCGTCGGCGAACTGTTCCCGCAACTGGTCGTGAAGAGCTGCAACCAGTTCCGCATCACGCGCAACAGCGAACTGTTCGTCGACGAGGACGAAATCACCAACCTGCGCGTCGCGCTGCAGGGCGAACTGCCCGCGCGCCACCTCGGCAATGCGGTACGGCTCGAAGTGTCGGCCGATACGCCCGCGCATATCGTGCGACGCCTGCTCGAGGAAAGCCTGCTCGGCGAGAAGGACTGCTACCGCGTGTCCGGCTCCGTGAACCTCGTGCGGCTGATGCAGATCCCCGATCTCGTCGATCGACCCGACCTGAAGTTCGCGCCGTTCACCGCATCGATCCCGCCCGCGATCGCGAACGCGCCGACGATGTTCGACGCGATCGACGACGGCGACATCCTGCTGCATCACCCGTACGAGAGCTTCCAGCCGGTGCTCGAACTACTGCAGCAGGCCGCGAAGGACCCGAGCGTCGTCGCGATCAAGCAGACCATCTACCGCACCGGCACGGATTCGCCGCTGATGGACGCGCTGATGGAAGCCGCGCGCAACGGCAAGGAAGTGACCGTCGTCGTCGAGCTGCTCGCGCGCTTCGACGAGGAAACCAACATCAACTGGGCGTCGCAGCTCGAAGCCGTCGGCGCGCACGTCGTGTACGGCGTGGTCGGCCACAAGTGCCACGCGAAGATGATGCTGATCGTGCGGCGCGTCGTGCAGAACGGCAAGGCGTCGCTGCGCCGCTACGTGCACCTCGGCACCGGCAACTATCACCCGCGCACCGCCCGCCTCTACACCGACTTCGGGCTGATGACGGCCGACCAGAAGATCTGCGAGGACGTCCACCACGTGTTCCAGCAGCTGACCGGGATCGGCGGCGAACTCACGCTGCACGAGCTGTGGCAGTCGCCGTTCACGCTGCATCCGCGCATCATCGAATCGATCCGCGCGGAGATCGACAATGCACGCGCCGGCAAGCGCGCGCGCGTGGTCGCGAAGATGAACGCGCTGCTGGAGCCGTCGGTGATCGCCGCGCTGTACGAAGCGTCGCAGGCCGGCGTGAAGGTCGACCTGATCGTGCGCGGCGTGTGCGCGCTGAAGCCGGGCGTGCCGGGGCTGTCGGACAACATCACCGTGCGCTCGATCGTCGGGCGCTTCCTCGAACACCACCGCATCTACTATTTCCACGCGGGCGGCGCCGAGGACGTGTATCTGTCGAGCGCCGACTGGATGGACCGCAACCTGTTCCGCCGCGTCGAAGTCGCGTTCCCGATCCGCGAGCGCAAGCTGAAGCGCCGCGTGATCGCCGAAGGGCTGTCGGTCTGTCTCGGCGACAACCAGTCGGCCTGGCAGATGCTCAGCGACGGCCACTACCGCCGGCGGCGCGCGGGCAAGACGATCCGCAACGCACAGCTCGGGCTGCTCGCGAAGTTCTGTTCGTAGGCACACGGCGCACGGTTTCGCGTGCCGCGCACCCAACGAAAAAGCACAGCCCGAGGGCTGTGCTTTTTTCATTCCGCCGGGGTGCCGACGTGAGGCGCCGCTTCGCGTGACGCGCTCACGCCTCGAACGCGGCCGGCCGGATCGCGATGATTCGCGAGCCCGGGAAGCGCGCGGTGAACGTGCTGCCGCGCCCTTCCTCGCTCTGCACGTACAAGTGCGAGTCGTGCCGCTGCAGCACGTGCTTGACGATCGCGAGACCGAGCCCCGTGCCGCCCGTATCGCGCGAGCGGCTGCGGTCGACGCGGTAGAAGCGTTCGGTCAGCCGCGGCAGGTCGGCGGCCGGAATGCCGAAGCCGCTGTCGGTGACGGAGAACACGCCCTGCGCGCCCTCGCGCCGCCACGACACGAAAATCTTGCCGCCGTCCGGCGTATAGCGGATCGCGTTGGTCACGAGGTTCGCGAACGCACTGAACACTTCGGTCTGCGCGCCCGTGACGCCGAGCGTCTCGTCGATCGCGAACGCGATCTCGTGATGCCCGTTCGACAGCGTCTGCGCATCTTCCTTCAGATGGTCGAACACGGCACGCATGTCGATCGCGTGATCCATCGGCGGCTTGCTTTCGCCCTCGAGCTTCGCGAGCACCAGCAGGTCGGTGACGATGTGCCGCATCCGCGACGCCTGCTGCTCCATCATCTCGAGATAGCGCGCGCGATCTTCCTCGTTCAGCGGCAGTTCGCGCATCGTCTCGAGGAAGCCCGACAGCACGGTGAGCGGCGTCTTCAGTTCGTGCGACACGTTCGCGACGAAGTCGCGCCGCATCGCGTCGGTCCGCTCGAGCTCCGTGATGTCCTGCGTGAGCAGCAGCTTGCGGTTCTCGCCGTACGGGAACACCTGCACTTCCAGCACGTTCTGCCGCGAGTCGCCCATCCCGCGCATCACGAGCGTCTCGTCGTAATGCTGCGCGTTCAGGTAACGGACGAACTCCGGATGACGCACCAGGTTCGTGATGTGCTGGCGCAGGTCGCGCTTCGCATCGAGGCCGAAGTGCACCTCGGCGATCGCGTTGCACCACTCGATCTGGTCATGGTCGTCGAGCATCGCGACGCCGTTCGGCGACGCCTGGATCGCCTGGATGAAGCGCGAATGCTGCTGCTCGACCTGGCGCACCTGCGCATGCCACTGCTTCGCGAGCTTGTGCAGCCGGTAGTAGATTTCGCCCCAGATGCCCGGTGCGCTCGGCACCTCGCCATAGACGGGCGCATCGAGCAGACGCCACAGGCGTTGCGTATGGAAGGTGCTGAAGAAGCCCTGCGCGACCAGCATCACGGCCGCGAACCCGAGGGCCGCGGTCGGGCCGGCGAATACGCCGACCAATACGCTGATCAGCACGAGCAGCACGAGCGACACCAGAAAGCGCGCCCAGATGATGTTCATGATTCAGCGTCCGAAAGAATGAACGGCATGCCGCGGCACACGGCATGCCCGGATACGTTACGCGTGCTTGGCGAGCCGGTAGCCGCTGCCGCGCACGGTCTCGATCATCGCATCGCAGCCGGCCGGTTTCAAGGCCGCGCGCAATCGTTTGATATGGACGTCGACGGTGCGTTCCTCGACGAACACATGATCGCCCCAGACCTGGTCGAGCAGTTGCGTGCGGCTGTGCACGCGCTCCGGATGCGTCATGAAGAAATGCAGCAGGCGGAATTCGGTCGGGCCGAGATCGAGCTTGATCTCGCTGCCGTCGCCGTGCGCGGCGACCCGATGCGTGGCCGGATCGAGGCGCAGCCCGTTGATCGACACGACGTCCTCGGTCAGCTGCGGCGCGCGGCGGCGCAGCACGGCCTTGATGCGCGCCATCAGTTCCTTCGGCGAGAACGGCTTCGTCACGTAGTCGTCCGCGCCGATCTCGAGGCCGAGCACCTTGTCCTGCTCGTCGCCGCGCGCGGTCAGCATGATGATCGGGATGTGCTTGGTCCGTTCGTTGTTGCGCAGGTCGCGCGCGAACGCGATGCCGGACTTGCCCGGCAGCATCCAGTCGAGCAGCACGAGATCGGGCAGCACGTCGCTGATCAGGTTCTGCGCCTGCTCCGCGTTGTACGCGCGGATCGGGCAGTGACCGGCATGCTGGAGATTCACCGAGATCAGTTCGGAAATCGCTGGCTCATCTTCGACGACGAGAATGTTGCTGGGCATCGGCACCTCTGTTCTTCCTATACGGAGTCGATTAACTGTTGGCTTCGCGATCGAGCGTGTCGCGCGGCTGGTGCCGCACGTCGGTGCCCTTCACGATGTAGATGATGAATTCGGCGATGTTCTTCGCGTGGTCGCCGATCCGTTCGATCGCCTTCGCGATGAACAGATACTCGAGGCCGACCGAGATCGTGCGCGGATCTTCCTGCATGTACGACACGAGCTTGCGCACGAACGCGCGGAATTCGAGGTCGATTTCCTTGTCGTCCTTGACGATCTGCGCGGCCGCCACCGTGTCGAGGCGCGCGAACGCGTCGAGCGCGCGGCGCAGGATCGTCACGGCCATCTCGCCCGACACCTTGATCTCGGCGATGTTCACCGCACGCGCGGCCGGTTCTTCGATCAGGCGGCGCACGCGCTTCGCGATCTTCTCGGCCTCGTCGCCGGCGCGCTCGAGGTTCGTAATCGTTTTCGAAATCGACATCAGAAGACGCAGGTCGCGCGCGGCCGGCTGCCTCCGCGCGATGATGTTGCCGCACTCCTGGTCGATGTCGACTTCCATCGCGTTCAGCGTTTCCTCGGCCGCGATCACCTTCTCGGCCGCATCGCGGTCGAATTCGTTCAGCGCGTGCATCGCGCCGACGATCTGCGACTCGACGAGCCCGCCCATTTCCAGCACTTTCGACGACACGGCATTCAGGTCCGCGTCGAACTGGCTCGACAGATGTTTATCCGACATGGTTGTGATTCTCCGTCATCAGCCGAAACGGCCGGTGATGTAGTCTTCCGTTTCCTTGCGCACCGGCTTGATGAAGATCTTTTCGGTTTCGCCGAATTCGATCAGCTCGCCCAGGTACATGTAGGCCGTGAAGTCCGAGCAGCGCGCGGCCTGCTGCATGTTGTGCGTGACGATCACGACCGTGTAGTCGCTCTTCAGCTCCGCGATCAGTTCCTCGATGCGGCCCGTCGAGATCGGGTCGAGCGCCGAGCACGGCTCGTCGAGCAGCAGCACTTCCGGACGGATCGCGATGCCGCGCGCGATGCACAGACGCTGCTGCTGGCCGCCCGACAGACCGTAGCCGCTCTGGTTCAGCTTGTCCTTCACTTCGTTCCACAGCGCGGCCTTCGTCAGCGCCCACTCGACGCGATCGTCCATCTCCGAGCGCGTGAGCTTTTCGAACATCTTCACGCCGAACGCGATGTTGTCGTAGATCGACATCGGGAACGGGGTCGGCTTCTGGAACACCATGCCGATCCGCGCACGCAGCAGCGAGATGTCGCGCTTGGTGGTCAGCAGGTTCTCGCCGTCCATCAGGATTTCGCCTTCGGCGCGCTGCTCCGGATAGAGCGCGAACATCTTGTTGAACGTGCGCAAGAGCGTCGACTTGCCGCAGCCCGACGGGCCGATGAACGCCGTCACCTTCCCTTCGGGAATGCGCAGGTTGATGTTCTTCAGCGCGTGGAACTTGTTGTAGAAGAAGTTGAGGTTGTTGACCTCGATCTTCGCGTTCAGCGGCGCCAGCGGACGGCCATGCGCCGCATCGTGCGTGCCGGCGGGCGCGGTGGCGCGCTCGACGGGATTCAGGTGGCTTTCTGCCATATTCATCGGATTGCTCCGCCGTTACTTTTTCGAGAAGATCGAGCGCGCCAGGATGTTGAGTCCGAGCACCCCGAGCGTGATCAGGAACACGCCCGCCCATGCGAGCGACTGCCATTCGGCGAACGGGCTCATCGCGAACTTGTAGATCGTGACGGGCAGGTTGGCCATCGGCTGGCTCATGTCGACCGAGAAGAACTGGTTCGACAGGGCCGTGAACAGCAGCGGCGCCGTTTCGCCGGCGATCCGTGCGATCGCGAGCAGCACGCCCGTCACGATCCCGCCGACCGACGCCCGCAGCGTGATCTTCAGCACCATGCGCCACTTCGGCGTGCCGAGCGCGACGGCTGCTTCGCGCAGCGCGTTCGGCACGAGCTTCAGCATGTTCTCGGTCGTGCGGATCACGATCGGAATCTGCAGCAGCGCGAGCGCGATCACGCCGGCCCAGCCCGAGAAGCGCCCCGACTTCGCGACGACGATCGCGTACACGAACAGGCCGATCACGATCGACGGCGCCGACAGCAGGATGTCGTTGATGAAGCGGATCGTGCTCGCCAGCAGGTTCTTCTGGCCGTATTCGGCGAGATAGACGCCCGCGAGGATACCGATCGGCGTGCCGACCAGCGTGCCGAAACCGCACAGCAGCAGGCTGCCGACGATCGCGTTCGCCAGGCCGCCGCCTTCGGTGTTCGGTGCCGGCGTCGATTCGGTGAACAGCTGCAGCGACAGGCCGCCGACACCGAGATGCACCGTCGTGTAGAGAATCCACACGAGCCAAAGCAGGCCGAATGCCATCGCGGCGAGCGACGCGGTCAGCGCGATCGCGTTGGTCACCTTGCGCTTGCGCTGCAGGCGGTTGCGCATCGCGTCGAGCGCGGCGCCGTTCGGCCCCGGGAAATTCATGATGGGCTCGCTCATTTCTTGCCCTCTCCCTTCTCGAGACGAAGCAGCAGCAGTTTGGAGATGGACAGCACGATGAACGTGATCACGAACAGGATCAGGCCCAGTTCCATCAGGGCGGACGTATGCAGGCCCGGTTGCGCTTCCGCGAATTCGTTCGCGAGCGCCGACGTGATGCTGTTGCCCGGTGCGAACAGCGACACGCTGTCGAGCAGGTTCGTGTTGCCGATCACGAAGGTCACGGCCATCGTTTCGCCGAGCGCGCGGCCGAGGCCGAGCATCACGCCGCCGATCACGCCGGTCTTCGTATAGGGCAGCACCACCTTCCACATCACTTCCCACGTCGTGCAGCCGATCCCGTACGCCGATTCCTTCAGCAGCACGGGCGTGACTTCGAACACGTCGCGCATCACCGATGCGATGTACGGGATGATCATGATCGCGAGGATCACGCCGGCCGCGAGAATGCCGATGCCGATCGGCGCGCCGGCCGTCAGCGGACCGAGCACCCACACGTCCTTGAAGAGATGGCCGATCGGCTTCTGGAAGTATTCGGCGAAGATCGGCGCGAACACGAGCAGGCCCCACATGCCGTACACGATCGACGGAATCGCGGCGAGCAGTTCGATCGCGATGCCGAGCGGGCGGCGCAGCCATACGGGCGACAGTTCGGTGAGGAACAGCGCGATGCCGAAGCTGACCGGCACCGCGATGACGAGTGCAATCAACGACGTCACGATCGTGCCGTAGATCGGCACGACTGCGCCGTAGACATCCGAGTTCGGATCCCACTCGGATTGCCACAGGAAGCCGAGGCCGAACTTCTGGATGGTCGGCAGCGACGCAATGATGAGGGAAACGATGATCCCGCCCAGCAGCAGCAGGGTCACGATCGCGGCGAGCCGTGCGAGGCCGCCGAACAGAACGTCTCCGAGACGGCTCGGCGCGCGTTGCTGCGCGGCATCGGACCGGGAGGACGTGTACGAAATATCAGACATGGGCGCCTGTTCTGGATCGCCGGGCGCCGTAACGCCCGGCCTTACCGCACACACTGCCCGGCCGGCACGACCGGGCAGCGAACCGCTGGATGGCTTACTCTGCGGCGACCGGCTTGCCCGATGCGTCCGTCACCTTCGTCTTCCACTGCTTGCGGATTTCCGTCTCGACCGATGCCGGCAGCGAGATGTAGTCGAGGCTGTCGGCAGCCTTCTCGCCGTTCTTGAACGCCCAGCTGAAGAACTTCAGCGTTTCGGCGCCCTGCTCCGGCTTGTCCTGCTTCGCGTGCAGCAGCACGAACGTCGCGCCGACGACCGGCCATGCTTCCTTGCCCGGCTGGTTCGTCAGGATCTGGTAGAACGACTTCGACCAGTTCGCGCCTGCAGCAGCGGCCTTGAACGTTTCGGTCTTCGGCTCGACCACCGTGCCCGTCGAGTTCTTCAGGGCCGTGTAGATCATGTTGTTCTTCTTCGCGTACGCCCACTCGACGTAGCCGATCGCGCCCGGCAGGCGCTGCACGAACGCCGCGACGCCGTCGTTGCCCTTGCCGCCCGTACCCGTCGGCCAGTTGACCGTCGTGCCTTCGCCGATCTTCGACTTCCATTCGTCGTTGACCTTCGACAGGTAGTTCGTCCAGATGAAGCTCGTGCCCGAGCCGTCAGCGCGGCGAACGACCGCGATGTCCGTATCCGGCAGCTTGACCTTCGGGTTCAGCGCGGCGATCGCCGGGTCGTTCCACTTCTTGATCTTGCCGAGATAGATGTCGCCGAGCACCGGGCCCGACAGCGTCAGTTCGCCGGCCTTCACGCCCGGCACGTTGATCACCGGCACCACGCCGCCGACCACCGTCGGGAACTGGAACAGGCCTTCCTTCGCGAGCTCGTCATCCTTCAGCGGCGCGTCCGAACCGGCAAAATCGACCGTCTTCGCGACGATCTGCTTCAGGCCGCCCGACGAGCCGATACCCTGGTAGTTCACCTTCGCGCCGCCGGACTGCTGGTAGTCCGCAGCCCATTTCGTATAGATCGGCATCGCGAACGTGCTGCCTGCGCCCGTGATGTCGGCAGCTTGCGCGGCGACTGCGAAAAGCGCGCCAGCCAGGCCGGCAATCGCGGTTTGCATCAATTTCATGAGACCTCCAGTGTGTGAGCGGATGACTACGGCACCGCGAAGGTTAGGGGCTCCTCATGACGATAATGTGACAATCGATGAAACTGGCGTGACAGTAACATGACTGGTTGAAAGGGTGTAGCGGGCCCGGTTCGGGCAGCCGCACAAGCGCGGCGTGGCGGGGTTGGCGGCAAGAATTGCCGGCCGGGAAGAGGCAGATCCGCGCCCGCCGATGCGGGTTGCGAGCGGATCGTATCGCAGCGCGCGCGGGCCGGAAAGCCCCTTGCCGCGGCTGTCACGATTCAGGGACGGAGGAATTCTTTGATCAGACGAAATCCGCGTCGAAAGCGCCCTCTATTTAATAGCGCAAACCTTTGCGTCTGACGAATTGCGGCGCCCGCAGACGCCGCATGTCAAATCACCGGAGCGGCGGCGCATACGGCCGGACCGTCGCGCGCCGTCGCCGAGCCGGTTCAGGCCGTCGCCGCGCGCACCGCGTCGGCGATCGCTTCCGCGTGACGCGTCGCGTCGGCCGCATGCCGGGCCTCGACCATCACGCGCAGCACGGGCTCGGTCCCCGACGCGCGGATCAGCACGCGGCCGTGACCGGCCAGCGCGCCTTCGGCCGCGTCGATCGCCGCGCGAATCGATGCGTTGCCCTTCCAGTCGGCACCCGGTTTCATCCGCACGTTGATCAGCTTCTGCGGGAACAGCGTGACGCCGTCGAGCATCTGCGCGAGCGTGCGGCCGCTGCGCTTGAGCGCGGCCAGCACGAGCAGCGCCGACACGATGCCGTCGCCGGTCGAATGGCGGTCGAGCGACAGGATGTGGCCCGAGCCTTCCGCGCCGAGCTGCCAGCCGCGCTCGCGCAACTGTTCGAGCACATAGCGGTCGCCGACCGCTGCGCGCACGAACTCGACGCCCTCACGCTGCAGCGCAACTTCGACCGCGAGGTTCGTCATCAGTGTGCCGACCGCGCCGTCGACCTTGCCAACGGTCGCGATGCGGTCCTTCACGAGCACGTAGAGCAGCTCGTCGCCGTTGTACAGCCGGCCGGTCGAATCGACGACCTGCAGGCGGTCCGCATCGCCGTCGAGCGCGATGCCGAGGTCCGCATGGTTCGCCCGCACCGCGCGCATCAGCGCGTCGGGCGCCGTCGCGCCGACCCCGTCGTTGATGTTGAAGCCGTTCGGCGCGACGCCGACCGGGATCACGTCCGCGCCGAGCTCGTGGAACACGTGCGGTGCGATCTGGTACGCGGCGCCGTGCGCGCAGTCGATCACGAGCTTCAGCCCGCGCAGATCGTAGGCGGCCGGGAACGTGCTCTTGCAGAACTCGATGTAGCGGCCGGCCGCATCGTCGAGGCGGCGCGCCTTGCCGAGCCGGTCCGACGATGCGCATTCGAGCGGCTTGTCGAGCCATGCCTCGATCTCGGCTTCCGTTTCGTCGGGCAGCTTGTTGCCGTCGGCGGAGAAGAACTTGATCCCGTTGTCCTGGTACGGGTTGTGCGATGCGCTGATCACGACGCCGGCCGACAGGCGCAGCGCGCGCGTCAGGTACGCGACGCCCGGCGTCGGCATCGGGCCGGCCAGCATCACGTCGACGCCGGCCGCCGAGAAGCCGGCCTCAAGCGCGGCCTCGAGCATGTAGCCCGACACGCGCGTGTCCTTGCCGATCAGTACCGTCGGCCGTGCACCGGCCGCGACGTCGGCCGCACCGGCCAGTACCTTGCCGGCTGCATAGCCGAGACGCAACACGAAATCAGGCGTGATGGGCGCCTCGCCCACCGTGCCGCGAATGCCGTCCGTGCCGAAATATCGACGTCCCATGGCGAACCTTCCTCCTTCGTCTTTCTGATTTCTGACTTATCGTTGCCGCGCGGCTTCGCGCACGGCGTTCCAGACCTTCAACGCATCGACCGTCGCCGCGACGTCGTGCACGCGCACGATCGCAGCTCCACGCCCGACCGCGCACAACGCGGCCGCCACGCTCGCCGCGACGCGTTCCATCGGCGGCTTGCCGCCGATCACCGCGCCGAGCATCGACTTGCGCGACATGCCCGCGAGAATCGGATACGCGCGCCCGTCGGGCCGCGCCGGCGCCGTATCCGGCAACGCGGCCAGCAGCGCGTAGTTGTCGTCGACCACCGCCTTGCCGAACCCGAAGCCCGGGTCGACGCAGATCCGTTCCGGCGCGACGCCCGCGTCGCGCAGCGCCTGCGCGCGCGCGGCGAGAAAATCGCGCACGTCGCTCACGACGTCGCCGTAATCGGGCTCGCCGACCTGCATCGTCTGCGGCTCGCCGAGCATGTGCATCGCGCACAGCCCGCTGTTACCCTCGCGCACCGCATCGATCGCGCCCGGCTGACGGAAACCCCAGATGTCGTTGATCAGGTCCGCGCCGGCAGCGAGCGCCGCGCGCATCACGGCCGGCTTGTAGGTGTCGATCGACAGCGGCACGTTCAGCGGCCGCAACGCTTCGACCAGCGGGATCACGCGCGCGAGTTCCTCGTCGAGCGGCACGGGCGGCGCGCCGGGACGCGTCGACTCGCCACCGATGTCGATCAGGTCGACGCCTTCGGCGATCATCCGCTCGGCCTTGCGCAGCGCATCGTCGCGCGCGAGGAAGCGGCCGCCGTCGGAGAACGAATCGGGGGTGGCGTTCAGAATGCCCATCACGAGCGGGCGCTCGAACGTCAGGGAGAAACGGCCGCACTGCAGCGGCGCGGGAATGGATGCTGAAACAGCGGAATCGGGCACGGGCGGGAGGCGTTGATGAATGCAAAACGGGCCGGTGTGAAGCCACACCAGCCCGTGAACGGTGCTACGACGAAGGTCAGGCCGGCGAAGCAGGCGCCGGCGCGTTGCCGGGCTTCACTTCGGCGGTGGTGCCGCCGCCCGACGAATCGCCGCCGACAGCCGGCGAACTCTTCGGCGAGCGCGGCGGACGCCCTTCCATGATGTCGTTGATCTGATCGGCGTCGATCGTTTCCCACTCCATCAGCGCGGCCGTCATTGCCTCCACCTTGTCGCGGTTCTCTTCGAGCAGGCGGCGTGCAAGGCCGTACTGTTCGTCGAGCACGCGGCGGATTTCGCCGTCGACCTTCTGCTGCGTCGCTTCCGAGATCGTGCGCGTGAAGCCTCGGCCGAACGGGCCGTTGTCGCTCTCGTCGTCGACGTAGACCATCGGCCCGAGCGCGTCGGTCATGCCGAAACGGGCCACCATCGCGCGTGCCGTCTGCGTCGCCTTGTTGAAGTCGTCCGACGCGCCGGTGCTGATCAGGTTCAGGAACAGCTCCTCGGCCACGCGGCCGCCGAACAGGATCGCCAGGCGGTCGAGCAGGTAATCCTTCGAATACGTCTCGTTGTCGTGCTCCGGCAGCTGCCACGTGACGCCCAGCGCGCGACCGCGCGGGATGATCGTGACCTTGTGTACCGGATCGGCCTTCGGCAGCAGCTTCGCGATCACCGCGTGGCCCGACTCGTGGTAAGCCGTCGCGCGCTTCGCTTCCTCGCGAATCACCGCCGACTTGCGCTCCGGACCCATGAAGATCTTGTCCTTCGCGTCCTCGAAATCCTGCATCTCGACGATGCGCTTGCCGCGGCGGGCAGCGAACAGCGCCGCTTCGTTCACGAGGTTCGCGAGATCGGCGCCCGAGAAGCCCGGCGTGCCGCGCGCGATCACCGCTGCGTCGACGTCGTTCGCGATCGGCACCTTGCGCAGGTGCACGCGCATGATCTGCTCGCGGCCGCGGATGTCCGGCAGGCCGACATAGACCTGGCGGTCGAAACGGCCCGGACGCAGCAGCGCCTTGTCGAGCACGTCGGAACGGTTGGTCGCGGCGATCACGATCACGCCCGAGTTCGCTTCGAAGCCGTCCATCTCGACCAGCATCTGGTTCAGCGTCTGCTCGCGCTCGTCGTTGCCGCCGCCCATGCCGGCGCCGCGATGACGGCCGACCGCGTCGATTTCGTCGATGAACACGATGCACGGTGCGTGCTTCTTCGCCTGTTCGAACATGTCGCGCACACGGGCCGCGCCGACGCCGACGAACATTTCGACGAAGTCGGAACCCGAGATGCTGAAGAACGGCACCTTCGCTTCACCGGCGATCGCGCGGGCGAGCAGCGTCTTGCCGGTACCCGGAGGGCCGACGAGCAGCACGCCGCGCGGAATGCGACCGCCCAGCTTCTGGAATTTCTGCGGGTCGCGCAGGAAGTCGACGAGCTCGGACACTTCTTCCTTCGCTTCGTCGCAGCCCGCGACGTCGGAGAAGTTCACCGCGTTGTTGTTCTCGTCGATCAGCCGCGCGCGCGATTTCCCGAACGAGAATGCGCCGCCTTTGCCGCCTCCCTGCATCTGCCTCATCATGTAGAACCAGAACACGATGATCAGGATCGTCGGCCCGAGGTAGTACAGCGCGGACATCAGCGCGTTCGGCTCGTCGTCGGCCTTGCCGCTGACCTGCACGCCGTACTTCATCAGATCGCCGACCATCCAGATGTCGCCGGGCGACACGATCTGGTATTTCTGGCCATCAGCCGGAGTGACGGTGAGGTTGCGCCCCTGAACGATGACGTTCTTGACCTTGCCGTTCTTGGCGTCGTCCATGAACTGCGAATAGGACACACCTTCCTGGACGCGGGGCTTGTCGAACTGCTTGAACACCGTAAACAGCACCAGTGCGATCACCAGCCACACTGCTGCCTTCGAAAACATATTGTTGTTCAAAGCACCACTCCTTCACTCGTAGACGAGCGCCTACATTTTCCTTGCGGCGCTCCTCGGTCATTCTAATCCAGTCCGACCACCCCTGCCATAAGGATTGACAACCGCCGCGATAGCGCTTCGCTTGTCTGGCAAGGGCCGGAGCCCGTTTGCGGCACACCGCTGCGCGTCAGCGCGGATGCTTCAGATGCCGACCCAAAATGAACGTTTCGGACGATTTGTCGCGGGACGCCTTCGGCTTGCGCGGCGCGACAGTCTTAAACTGCTGTTTGAACTTTTCGACGATCTGGCTGTAGCCGCTGCCGTGAAAGCACTTCACGAGCAGCGCACCGTCGGGCTTCAGATGATTCTGCGCGAATTCGAGCGCCAGATCGCACAGATGCTCGATGCGCGCCGCGTCCGCCGAGGCCACGCCGGAGAGGTTGGGGGCCATGTCGGAAATAACAAGGTCCACCGCGCGACCTTCGAGCACTTCTTCGAGCCGGTGGAGGACGTCGTCCTCGCGGAAATCGCCCTGCAGGAAGTGGACGTCCGCGATCGGCTCCATCGGCAGGATGTCGAGCGCCACGATCGTGCCGTCGATGCCGCCTTCGCGCTCCGCGTCGCGCTTCTTGCCCTGCGCGAGCTTGTTGCGGGCATACTGGCTCCAGCTGCCCGGCGTCGCACCGAGGTCGACGATCACCTGGCCCGGACGGATCAGCTTGTCCTGCTCGTCGATTTCCTTCAGCTTGTACGCGGCGCGCGCGCGATAGCCCTCCCGCTGCGCCATTTTGACGTACGGGTCGTTGATGTGGTCGTGCAGCCAGTGCTGGTTAAAGCGGTTTTTTGCCATTCGAGAGAGAGATTGCTGCTATTTGCTTCGTGAAGCCGTGCTTTTGGCGGATAATACGCGTCTTCTTCGCGCGGCTGCGGCCCCTTCCGGGCCCAAGCCGCGATTTTACGTGGTTTCGGCGCGCGGCTGATGCGGTAACTTCCCGCGATTCGCTTCTGACGCAGCGCGCCCCTATTTAGATTTCGACATTTCCATGCCCGCCCTTTCGCTTTCCCCCGCCGAGCGCTCCGCGCTGCGCTCCCAGGCCCATGCGCTCAAGCCCGTCGTGCTGATCGGCGCCGAAGGGCTCACCGACGCCGTGCTGAAGGAAATCAAGGTGCACCTCGCTGCGCACCAGTTGATCAAGATCCGTGTGTTCGGTGACGAGCGCGACGAGCGCGTCGCCATTTACGACGAGATCTGCGACCGCCTGAACGCGGCGCCGATCCAGCACATCGGCAAGCTGCTGGTGATCTGGAAGCCCGAGGCTGCCGTGGCGGCCCCGGCCCGCGGCCGTCGTGCCGGCGCGCTGCCGAGCGCAGCCGAAGCCGTCGACGACAAGAAAGGCCGTGCACCGCGCACCGTCAAGGTCGTCAAGGTGTCGCCGAACGCGAGCCCGGTGCGCCGTCCGCGGCCGGTGAAGGTCACGGTGCGCGGCAACGAGCGCGTGACGGCAGGCGGCACGGTGAAGCGCGCGAAAAAGCGTCAGGCCAGCACGAAGCGGCCGCACCAGGGCAAGTAATCCTGCCGCGCGGCACGGGGCACCCCGTGCCGCGTTGCCCGCGCGGCGCTCAGGCCATTCAGGCGTCTTGCGCCGGCAGACGCCAGATCAGCATCAGCCCCAGCACGCTCTCGACGAGATAGAACAGACTCGAGACGCCGTGCAGCATCCCGAAGCGGCTCGCATACGGCGAGTTCGCGATATCGGTGCCCGCCTCCATCGCGGCCACCCGCAGCGCGTTCATGAACGGCTGCAACGCAAAATACCCGACCAGCACACACGCGACCATCGCCGCGACGATCCAGCGCACGCGACGATAATCGCCGCTGCCGCGTCGCACCTGCTGGTTCGACAGCGCGAGCAGCAGCACGCCGCATACGACACCGAGGATCGCCTCGATGCGGAACAGCTGGGCGGCGACCGAGCCGGCCGTCATCCGCTCCAGCGTCCTGAACAGCACGGGCGCGACCGCATACCCGATCGTCAGCAGGCTGCCGACCCACACGGCCGACAGCAGGCGGAACACGCGATGCGGCATCACGTCGCCCCGCTTCAGATATAGCTGACCGAGATGATTTCGTACTCGCGCACGCCGCTCGGCGCCTGCACGGCCGCGACGTCGCCTTCGGACTTGCCGATCAGCGCGCGCGCGATCGGCGAGCTGACCGAGATCAGGCCGTGATCGATATCGGCTTCGTCGTCGCCGACGATCTGGTACTTGACGGTGTCGCCGGACTCGAGATCCTCGAGTTCGACCGTCGATGCGAAGACCACGCGGCCTTCGGCGTCGAGCACGGTGGGATCGATGACCTGCGCGGCCGACAGCTTCGATTCGATTTCCGCGATGCGACCCTCGATGAAGCCCTGTTTTTCTTTCGCAGCGTCGTATTCCGCGTTTTCGGACAGATCGCCCTGTGCGCGGGCCTCCGCGATCGCGTTGATCACGGCCGGCCGCTCGACGGACTTGAGACGCTGCAATTCATCGCGCAGTTGCTCTGCGCCACGCTTTGTCAACGGAATGGTGCTCATAAACGGCTCAATCGCTAAAAACGGCTATAAAAAAAATCACCGCGATTAAACGTATTTCCGGTGAACCGGAAACACCGCTTAATCGCGGCACGTGTTGCTTCGACAGGTAACTGACTGCTTAGTTTAGGCGAGCGTGAAGACCTTGTAAATCATAGACTTCCAGATCCTTCAGGTAGCGCAGGCCTTCGACGGCCGCGCGCGCGCCGGACATCGTCGTGTAGTACGTGACCTTGTGCGCCTGCGCGCTCATGCGGATCGAACGCGAATCGGCGATCGCCTGGCGCGTCTCGTCGACCGTCGTGAACACGAGTGCGATCTCGCCGTTCTTGATCATGTCGACGATGTGCGGACGGCCGTCCTTCACCTTGTTCACGACCTTCACCGGCACGCCGGCCGCTTCGATCGCGGCAGCCGTGCCCTTGGTCGCGACGATCGGGTAGCCGAGGTCGTGCAGCATGCGCGCGACTTCGACCGCCTTCGGCTTGTCGGCATCCATCACGGTGAGCAGCACCGTGCCCGACTCCGGCAAGCGCGAACCGGCCGCAAGCTGCGACTTGAACAGCGCTTCGCCGAAGGTCTGGCCGACGCCCATCACTTCGCCGGTCGAACGCATTTCAGGCCCGAGGACCGGATCGACGGTCGGGAACTTGACGAACGGGAACACCGCTTCCTTCACGCTGAAGTACGGCGGCTCGACTTCCTTCGTCACGCCCTGCTGCGCGAGCTTCTGGCCGACCATCGCGCGCGCCGCGATCTTCGCGAGCGGCAGGCTGGTCGCCTTCGACACGTACGGCACCGTGCGCGACGCGCGCGGGTTCACTTCGAGCACGTAGATGATGTCCTGCTTCGAACCGTCCGCCTGCGGCACCTGCTGGATCGCGAACTGCACGTTCATCAGGCCGACCACGTTCAGCGCCTTCGCCATCGCGCCCGTCTGGCGCTTCAGCTCGGCCACGGTTTCCTTCGACAGCGAGTACGGCGGCAGCGAGCATGCCGAGTCGCCCGAGTGGACGCCCGCCTGCTCGATGTGCTCCATCACGCCGCCGATGAACACGGCTTCGCCGTCGCAGATGCAGTCGACGTCGCATTCGATCGCGTCGTTCAGGAAGCGGTCGAGCAGCACCGGCGAATCGTTCGACACCTTCACGGCCTCGCGCATGTAGCGCTCGAGGTCGCGCGGCTCGTGGACGATTTCCATCGCGCGGCCGCCCAGCACGTACGACGGACGCACGACGAGCGGGTAGCCGATTTCGGCCGCCAGCGCGAGCGCTTCGTCTTCGGCGCGCGCGGTGCGGTTCGGCGGCTGGCGCAGGCCGAGGTCCTGCAGCAGCTTCTGGAAGCGTTCGCGGTCTTCGGCCGCGTCGATCATGTCCGGCGACGTGCCGACGATCGGCACGCCGTGCGCCTCGAGGTCGAGCGCGAGCTTCAGCGGCGTCTGGCCGCCGTACTGGACGATCACGCCGACCGGCTTTTCCTTGTCGACGATCTCGAGCACGTCTTCCAGCGTCAGCGGCTCGAAGTACAGGCGGTCGGACGTGTCGTAGTCGGTCGACACCGTTTCCGGGTTGCAGTTGACCATGATCGTTTCGTAACCGTCCTCGCGCATCGCGAGGGCCGCATGCACGCAGCAGTAGTCGAACTCGATGCCCTGGCCGATCCGGTTCGGGCCGCCGCCCAGCACCATGATCTTCTTGTTGGTGGTCGGCTGCGCCTCGCACTCTTCCTCGTAGGTCGAGTACATGTAGGCCGTCTTGGTCGCGAACTCGGCCGCGCAGGTGTCGACGCGCTTGTAGACCGGGCGCACGTTCAGTTCGACGCGGCGGCGACGGACGTCTTCCGGCGTCGCGCCGAGCAGCTTCGCGAGGCGGCGGTCGGAGAAGCCGCTCTGCTTCAGGAAGCGCAACTCGTCGAACGTCAGCGACGCGAGCGTGCGGCCCGCGAGCGCCTTTTCCTTCAGGATGATCTGCTCGATCTGCTCGAGGAACCACGGGTCGATCGCGGTTTCCGCGAAGATTTCCTCGGCCGTCATGCCGATGCGGAACGCATCGCCGACGTACCAGATGCGGTCCGGGCCCGGCTCGTGGATCTCGATCGCGATCTCGTCGCGGTCGGTCGACTTCTCGTCGAGACCGTCGACGCCGACTTCGAGGCCACGCAGCGCCTTCTGGAACGATTCCTGGAACGTGCGGCCGATCGCCATCACTTCACCGACCGACTTCATCTGCGTGGTCAGGCGCGAATCGGCTTCGCGGAACTTCTCGAACGCGAAACGCGGGATCTTCGTGACGACGTAGTCGATCGTCGGCTCGAACGACGCCGGCGTCTGGCCGCCGGTGATTTCGTTCTTCAGCTCGTCGAGCGTGTAGCCGACCGCCAGCTTCGCCGCGACCTTCGCGATCGGGAAGCCGGTTGCCTTCGACGCGAGCGCCGACGAACGCGACACGCGCGGGTTCATTTCGATGACGACCATGCGGCCGTCCTTCGGGTTGATCGAGAACTGCACGTTCGAGCCGCCCGTGTCGACGCCGATCTCGCGCAGCACCGCGAGCGATGCGTTACGCAGGATCTGGTATTCCTTGTCGGTGAGCGTCTGCGCCGGCGCGACCGTGATCGAGTCGCCGGTGTGCACGCCCATCGGGTCGAGGTTCTCGATCGAGCACACGATGATGCAGTTGTCGGCGCGGTCGCGCACGACTTCCATCTCGTATTCCTTCCAGCCGAGCAGCGATTCCTCGATCAGCAGTTCGCGCGTCGGCGACAGGTCGAGGCCGCGCTTGCAGATCTCTTCGAACTCTTCGCGGTTGTATGCGATGCCGCCGCCCGAGCCGCCGAGCGTGAACGACGGACGGATCACGACCGGGTAGCCGCTGCCGCCGGTGCCGGCCATGATCTCGGCGTGCACCTGGGTCGCTTCTTCCATCGAGTGCGCGATGCCCGACTTCGCGGAACCGAGACCGATCTTGGTCATCGCTTCCTTGAACTTCTGGCGGTCTTCCGCCTTGTCGATCGCTTCCGGCGACGCGCCGATCAGCTCGACGCCGAACTTCTCGAGCACGCCGTGGTGGTGCAGGTCGAGCGCGCAGTTCAGCGCGGTCTGGCCGCCCATCGTCGGCAGGATCGCGTCCGGGCGCTCCTTCTCGATGATGCGTGCGACCACTTCCCACGTGATCGGCTCGATGTACGTGACGTCGGCCGTGTTCGGGTCGGTCATGATCGTCGCCGGGTTGCTGTTCACGAGGACGACCTTGTAGCCCTCTTCACGCAGCGCCTTGCAAGCCTGCGCGCCCGAATAGTCGAACTCGCAAGCCTGGCCGATGATGATCGGGCCGGCGCCGATGATGAGGATGCTTTTGATGTCTGTGCGTTTTGGCATGGCTTGTGAATTCAGTAAGTAATCTTTGTCGTGGCGTTGTCGTCGGTCGGCAGGCCGCGCTCAGCTCATGGTGGCGAGCGCGAGCTTCACCGAGAAACCGATGAACAGGCCGCCCACGCTGCTCGCCGCGCCCGCCGCGAGCCTGCGGCGGCGGCGGAAATGCTCGGCGAGCCGTGCGCCCGCGAAGATCAGCGTGCTCAGGTACAGGAAGCTCGCGCATTGCGCGATCGCCCCGAGCACGACGAACGACAGCGCGGGATGCGGGAAGGCCGGGTCGACGAACTGGATGAAGAACGAGATGAAGAACAGGATCGCCTTCGGATTCAGGAGGCTCACGATCAGCGCCTTGCGAAACGGCCGCTCGCCGTCGACCGCGGGCGCTGCCTCGGCCGGCGCATCGCCACGCGCGCGCAGCTTCTGCCACGCGCTGCGCAGCATCCCGGTGCCGATGTACAGCAGGTAAGCGGCGCCGCCGTACTTCACGACGGAGAACAGCAGCGGGTTCGCCTTCAGCAGCGACGCGACGCCCGCGGCGGACAGCACCATCAGCACCGTATCGCCGACGAACACGCCGCAGGCCGCGCGATAGCCGGCCTTCACGCCGCGCTGCGCCGCGAGCGACAGCACGTACATCGAGTTCGGCCCCGGCAGCAGGATGATGAAGATCACGCCGAACACGTAGGTCCAGATATCCGTGATGCCGAGTGCGTGGCCGAACATGATGCGAATCTCCCGTTCTTCGGTTGCTTCAGTTGCGTCAGGCGTTGCGCTGCTTCGCCGCGTCCATCAGTGCGGTGAAACGGTCGAACAGATAGCCGATGTCGTGCGGGCCGGGCGACGCTTCCGGGTGGCCCTGGAAGCAGAATGCCGGCTTGTCGGTCAGCTCGAAGCCCTGCAGCGTGCCGTCGAACAGCGACACGTGCGTCACGCGCGCGTTGGCCGGCAGCGAATCCGCGTCGACCGCGAAGCCGTGGTTCTGCGACGTGATCACCACGCGACCGTCGCCGAGATCCTTCACCGGGTGGTTCGCGCCGTGGTGGCCCGTCTTCATCTTGAGCGTCTTCGCGCCGACCGCGAGGCCCATGATCTGGTGGCCGAGGCAGATGCCGAAGGTCGGCACGCCGCGCTCGATGAACTGCTTCGTGGCCGCGATCGCGTAGTCGCACGGTTCCGGATCGCCGGGGCCGTTCGACAGGAAGATGCCGTCCGGATTCAGCGCGAGCGCATCTTCCGCGCTCGCTTGTGCCGGCAGCACCGTCACGTGGCAGCCGCGCTCCGCGAGCATGCGCAGGATGTTGTACTTGACGCCGAAGTCGTACGCGACGACGCGGTACTTCGGCGCTTCCTGCATGCCGTAGCCGCTGCCGAGGCGCCATTCGGTCTGCTTCCACTCGAACGGCTTGGTGGTCGACACGACCTTCGCGAGATCCATGCCCGCGAGGCCCGCGAACGAGCGCGCGAGCTCGATCGCCTTCGCCTCGTCGTCCGAGCCGGCCAGGATGCAGCCGCTCTGCGCGCCCTTGTCGCGCAGGATCCGGGTCAGCTTGCGGGTATCGATGCCGGCGATCGCGACGACGCCTTCGTCGCGCAGGTAATCGCCGAGCGTGCGGTCCATGCGGAAGTTCGATGCGAGCGTCGGCAGATCACGGATGATCAGGCCGGCGGCATGGACTTTCGTGGCTTCGACGTCTTCGGCGTTGACGCCGACGTTGCCGATATGCGGGTAGGTGAGCGTGACGATCTGACGCGCGTAGCTCGGATCGGTCAGGATTTCCTGATAGCCGGTAATCGCGGTGTTGAACACGACTTCACCGATCGTGTGGCCTTCGGCCCCGATCGAATAACCACGAAAGACCGTGCCGTCGGCGAGTGCAAGCAAGGCGGGAGAAAAAGACGGCAACACGGGAGGCTCCTTGGGGAACACCCTGCTGCCGACCTGTTTACCCTGCCGCGCGAGCGCCGCGCTGCGTAGGCGCGCGGAATCGCTAGCTGGACGCGACCTGCGTTGTCGAGACGCGAACCCGGCGCGTGGCGCACGAGGCTTCGCGGCATCGCCCGACAGGCGGCGTGCGGCGGATGAACGGGATGAGTGAGGTAGGCGCTAGGGTGCGAGGTTGATCAGCACAAACTTTCAAATTATAGCCCGAAAATGGCCTTATCTTCAATCGATATGGCCGTCCGATCGTGCATGCGCGTGACGGCGCGCGGTCGCGCACGACACTGGTTGCTGCGGCCCCGTTTCCGCAGCCGCCCTACCCGTCAGCGTACCGCCGGATCAACGTGCTTGCCAGCGCTGCGCGCGGGCCACACGCACCAGACCGCGCTCGCGAGCTGCAGCGCGAGCAGCACGCTCCACGCGGTGACGTGCGCGGCGGCCGGGTAATGGCCGTCGACGGCCGGCCAGTGCGACAGCACCGCGCCGATGCCGATCTGGAACGCAAAGATCAGCACGAAGATCACGAGCGTCAGCGTCGTATTCGCGCGGCCGATCAGATGCGCCGGAAAGTGACCGGCCAGCACCGCGTAGGTCAGGATCCCGACGCCGCCGAACATCCCGTAGGCCGCCCACAGCACGGCCGGCGGCAGCGGCACGCGCGCGACGATCGCGCCCTGCGTGGCGACGAACAGCGCCATGCCGATGCCGCAAAATGCCTGGACGGACACCCCGCGGCGCTCGAGCACGCGCGCCGCCGCGCCGAAGCCGACGCAGCCCGCCATCATCGCGAAGCCGAGCACCGACACGAGCCGCGCGGCGTGCTGCGCATCGAACCCCGCGACGTCGCGCAGGTACGGGCCGACCCACAGCGACTGCATCGCATAGAACACGCCCTGCGTGACGATCGAGAACGACGAAATCTTCCAGAACGCACGGCTGCCCAGGATGTGCCACGTGCCCTTGAACTGACTGACGATCCCGCCCTGCTGACGCGGCCGCTCGGCTTCCGGCGCACCGAGGCCGATCGCGGCCGCGACGACGATCGTCAGCACCGCGAGGCCGCCGCAGATCACGCGCCAGCTCGTCACGCCGAGCAGCCAGGTCAGCGGCGAGCCGACCGCGACGCCGCCCAGGCCGCCGACCGCCATCACGAGGCCGTTGACGAGCGGCAGCCGGCCGACCGGAAAATGCTGCGCGAGCGCCTTGAACGCCGCGCCGAGGCACACCGATACGCCGACGCCAATCAGGAGCCGGCCGACCATCATCGTGCCGAGATCGTGCGCGATACCGAACACGGCGGCGCCGGCGGCCGCGAACAGCAGCATCCCGGCCGCCACGCGGCGCGGGCCGAAATGGTCGAGCAGCACGCCGGCCGGAATCTGCGCGCCGGCGAAGCCGAGGAAATAGAGACTCGTGAGCAGCCCGAGATCGGCGGCCGACAGCCCGAGCTCGTGCGTGACGAACGGCGCGAAGCCGAGATTGACGCCGCGGAACACGTACGACACGAAATATCCGATCGCAAACAGCGCGAGCACCCTCACCTGCACCGACGACATCGCTTCTCCTTGTGACTGCGGGCCGCGCGCAGCGGCGGCCGCGCTGCCGCGCACAAACGAAAACGCCGTCACCTCGGTGACGGCGTTGCTACGCGTTTCGTCGGATGATAACGCAATCGCGCGGCCCGGTCGGGCCGCCGCGCCGCGATCGCGGCCGCGTTACTTCTTGCCCTTGTGCGCAGCGGCCTTCGGTGCAGCCTTCGCGGGCGCGGCCTTGGCCGCACGGGCCGCCGGCTTCGCGGCACCGTGCTTCGCGCCGCGCGACTTGCCGCCGACAGACAGGCTCGCGCGCTCGATATGCGCGCCGGCGGTCGACGTCGCGATCCGCTCCGGCCCCGGCTCGGCCGGCACCGCGCGGCCGACCGGCACGTGCAGCACGAGCGCCTGGCCCGGCATCGCGAGATCGCGATGCGTGCGGTTCCATGCCTTCAGCTGCGCGACCGACACGCCGTAGCGGCCGGCGATCGCCGCCATCGACTGCTTGCGGCGCACGCGGATCAGCATCTTGCGCGTGTCGGGCACGTCGGGTTCCATCGCGAGCACGCCGTTTTCCGCGACGTCCGCGCTGATGTCCTCGTCGTCGTCATCGCCGCGCGGCACGACGATCGTCGAGCCCGGCTTCAGGCGCATGCCGGCCGGAATCTTGTTGACCGACATCAGCGTGTCGGCGTCCACGCCGATCTTCTCTGCGATCGCGGCCGGGCGCGCGCGCTCGCTCACCGTGTAGGTGGTCCACGTCGACAACTGGCCGTTGTAGGCCTTCAGGTTCTTCTCGAACGCCGCCGCATTGTCGAACGGGAGCAGGATCTGCGGCTCGGTCGCGCCGAGGATCACCGGCTTCGCGAACGACGGGTTCAGCGAGCGGAACTCGTCGAGCGACAGGTTCGCGAGCTTCGCGGCCACCGCCACGTCGATGTCGCGCGCCGTCGTGACCGTCACGAAATACGGGTGGTTGGGGATCTCCGGCAGCGTCAGGCCGAACTGCTGCGGATTCGCGATGATGTTCTTCACCGCCTGCAGCTTCGGCACGTAGTTGCGCGTCTCGTTCGGCATCCGCAGGCTCTGGTAGTCGGTCGGCAGGCCGGCCGCCTGGTTGCGCGCGATCGCGCGCTGCACGTTGCCTTCGCCCCAGTTGTACGCGGCCAGTGCGAGATACCAGTCGCCGAACATGTCATGCAGGCGCGACAGGTAGTCGAGCGCGGCGCTCGTCGACGCGAGCACGTCGCGACGCTCGTCCTGCCACATGTTGCGCTTCAGGTTGTACGTGCGGCCCGTGCCCGGCATGAACTGCCACATGCCGGCCGCCTTCGCGACCGACAGCGCCTGCGGATTGAACGCGGACTCGATGAACGGCAGCAGCGCGAGCTCGGTCGGCATGTGGCGCGCCTCGAGTTCCTCGACGATGTGATAGAGGTACTTCTGCGAGCGCTCGGTCATGCGCTGCACGTAATCGGGACGTTGCGTGTACCAGGTCGTCTGCATGTCGACGAGGTCGCTCTGCAGGTCGGGCATCTGGAAGCCGCGGCGAATGCGGCCCCATAGATCGGAGTCGGCACTGGTCAGGTCGCCGACGGATTGCTTGTCGACGTCGACAGTTTCTTTGGCGGTGGCTGATTTACGGAGGTAGTTGGACGTCGCCTGCGAATCGGCGGCGTTGTTGGCGACAGGGGCCTGGCTCGCGCAAGCGGCGAGCAGCAGGACCACCATCGCACTCAATATAAGTCGCATGAAAATCTCGGCTTCCGACGGCTGGAAATTGCTGGCGATACTACGGAAGTGCGTGCTTCACGTCAATAAAAACACCGAAAACTCAGCGAAATCCTACATTTGCAGCAATTTTTACAGACGCTACCTGAGGTTTGGAGTCCTCCCGAAATCGTCATCGGAACCGGTTTTTCCACTCGCGCATCAGCGTGAATGCCGCCAGTCGATCCGGCACCGTTTCGTGCAGCTCGGCCTCGAGCGTCGCATGGATGGCCGCGCTGTCCGACCGCATGAACGGGTTGACGGCACGTTCGTGCGCGATCGTCGTGGGCAGCGTCGGCACGCCGCGCGCGCGCAGCGCCTGCGCATCGTCGCGCCAGGCGGCGAGCGCCGCATTGCCCGGTTCGCACGCGAGCGCGAAGCGGATGTTCGACAGCGTGTATTCGTGTGCGCAATGCACGCGCGTGTCGCCGGGCAGCGCCGCGAGCGCGTCGAGCGACGCGAGCATCTGCGCGGGCGTGCCTTCGAACAGCCGGCCGCAACCGCATGAGAACAGTGTATCTCCGCAGAACACGTGAGGCGTGGCCGCGCCCTGCCCGGCCGCCTGGAAATAGGCGATGTGGCCGCGCGTATGACCCGGCACGTCGAGCACGTCGAACGCAAGCGCCGGTGCGCCGAGCGTCACGCGATCGCCGCCCGCGAGCGGGCGCGTGACCACGTCGATCGATTCTTCCGCCGGGCCATAAACGGCCAGCGGCACATCGTCCGGTTGGCCATCTCGCAGCGCCGCGACACCGCCGACGTGGTCGGCGTGATGGTGCGTGAGTAAAATAGCGGTCAAGCGCCAGCCGCGTTCGGCAAGAACACGGCGTACCGGCGCGGCTTCACCCGGATCGACGGCGATCGCATCGCGGCCGTCCGAGACGAGCCAGATATAGTTGTCTTCGAATGCCGGCACCGGCACATATTCCAGCTCGTTCATGGGCACGCAATCATCGTTATGTCCGATCGTCAAATTATAGACTGGCCCGCCTGGACCGACTCGCCGCCCGGCCGCTACGTGCTGGACTGGGAGCAGGCGCAGCTCGACCGGATCGTGTCCGACGTCTTCGGGTTTCACGCGCTGCAGCTCGGCCTGCCGCAGCTCGACGCGCTGCGCGAGAACCGCATGCCGTATCGCGGCCTCGTGCTCGACCCGGCAAGCGGCGCGAGCGCGCCCTACCAGTATCCGTGGGCGCGCGAGGCGCATGCGCCCGAGCATGCGCCGGCCGATCGCAGCACGACCTGGTGCGACCTGCTCGACCTGCCGTTCGAGTCGCAGAGCGTCGACCTGATCGTGATGCCGCATACGCTCGAATTCACGTCCGACCCGCACCGCCTGCTGCGCGAGGCCGAACGCGTGCTGATGCCGGAAGGCCAGCTCGTGATCACCGGCTTCAATTCGCTGAGCCTGTGGGGCATGCGGCAGTCGTTCGGGCGCATGGCCAACCGCCCGTTCGTGCCGGCCGCACGCGACCAGATCGCGTTCATCCGGCTCAAGGACTGGATCAAGCTGCTCGGCTTCGATCTCGAGCGCGGCCGCTTCGGCTGCTACCGGCCGCCGCTCGTCACCGACAAATGGCTTGCCCGCTACGGCTTCATGGAAGCCGCCGGCGACCGCTGGTGGCCGATCTTCGGCGCCGTCTACATGGTCACCGCCGTCAAACGCGTGCGCGGCATGCGTCTCGTCGGCCCGATCAAGATGAAGAAGCCCGTGCTCGCGCCGGGCCTGACGCCGGCGGCCACCCCGACCACCCATCAAGAACACTCATGACCACCGACACCATCGACATCTATACCGACGGCGCCTGCAAGGGCAACCCCGGCCCCGGCGGCTGGGGCGCACTGCTGCGCTACGGCGACCGCGAAAAGGAGCTGTTCGGCGGCGAGCCGAACACGACCAACAACCGCATGGAGCTGATGGGCGTGATCGCCGCGCTCGAGGCGCTGAAGCGGCCGTGCCGCGTGATCGTCCATACCGACTCGCAGTACGTGCAGAAAGGCATCAGCGAGTGGATCCACGGCTGGAAAAAGAAGGGCTGGGTCACCGCGGCGAAAACCCCGGTGAAGAACGCCGACCTGTGGAAGCGGCTCGACGCGCTCGTCGCGCAGCACGAGGTCGAGTGGCGCTGGGTGAAGGGCCATGCGGGCCATCCCGAAAACGAACGCGCGGACGCGCTCGCGAACCGCGGCGTCGCATCGCTCGCGGCCTGAACGCAGGCCGCCCTACCGTCTTTCCTGATTTATCCGACATGCGCCAGATCATTCTCGATACCGAAACCACCGGCCTGAACCCCCGCACGGGCGACCGCCTGATCGAAATCGGCTGCGTCGAGCTGCTGAACCGGCGGCTCACCGGCAACAACCTGCACATCTACGTGAACCCCGAGCGCGACAGCGATCCGGGCGCGCTGGCCGTGCACGGCCTCACGACCGAATTCCTGAGCGACAAGCCGAAGTTCGCGGAAGTCGTCGACCAGATCCGCGACTTCGTGAAGGACGCCGAGCTGATCATCCATAACGCGCCGTTCGACCTCGGGTTCCTCGACGCAGAATTCGCGCGGCTCGACCTGCCGCCGTTCACCGAGCATTGCGGCGGCGTGATCGACACGCTGGTGCAGGCCAAGCAGATGTTCCCGGGCAAGCGCAATTCGCTCGACGCGCTGTGCGACCGGTTCGGCATCAGCAACGCGCACCGCACGCTGCACGGCGCACTGCTCGACTCGGAGCTGCTCGCCGAGGTCTATCTCGCGATGACGCGCGGCCAGGACAGCCTCGTGATCGACATGCTCGACGACGCAGGCGCCGACGGCGGCGCGGCGAACGGCCAGCGCGTGGCGCTCGCGTCGCTCGACCTGCCGGTGCTCGCGGCGAGCGACGACGAACTGGCCGCTCACCAGGCCCAGCTCGACGAACTCGACAAGTCGGTCAAGGGCGCCTGCGTATGGCGCAAGTCCGCCGACGCGGACGCCGCCGAAGCCGCCTGACGCGGCGTCTCACGAGCCGAAGCCGTGCCTGCAGCCGCGCTCAAGCGCGCGGCTGCAGTGCGATGACGGCCATCCCGCCGAGCGCGAGCATCGCGCCCGCCACATCCCAGCGGGTCAGCGCGATGCCGTCGACCGCCCGCAGCCAGATCAGCGCCACCGCCATATACACGCCGCCGTACGCCGCATACGTGCGCCCTGCCGCGCTCGGGTGCAGCGTCAGCAGCCACGCGAACAACGCGAGCGACAGCGCGGCCGGCACCAGCAGCCAGACGGGCCTTCCGCCTTTCAGCACGAGCCACGGCAGGTAGCAGCCGACGATCTCGGCCAGTGCAGTGACGGCGAACAACGCCGCAATCCTGATCAGTTCGGTCATCCGGTTCCCCGCAGATTCGGCCCCCATTCGGCGGGCCGCGCGACCCCGCCGCGCGCCGCCGATCATACCGGAGCCGACCCCGCCGGAACCGCCGCCAGACGGGGGATTCCCGGCAATTTGCACGATCGTCTGTCATCGTGCTATCATGTCGCCTGTTTCAACATTCAATCTCTGTCTATTCGATTTCGCAAGAAGTCCGTCCGCGCATTGCGGGCCGGTGCTTCGACCGAAATTGCATCCACAGGAAAGCCCGCCCGACAGGCCCGCTTTTCTCGTTTCGTTGCCCCTCCGGGGCGCTTGCCGGAACGCCGGACTCCGTCCGCGCCGGCATCTGCCGCTCGCATCACGCGGCCCATTCTTCATGAGCGCACCGTCGCGACGGCCCATCGGGCCCGCGTCGAAGCAGTCCCTTACGGCCCTTTACCGCCTCATGTGCAGTAAGCGCTTAAATGGCCTGCCCCGACGCGCAGCACACGACATCGCGCTCGCCGGCAAACCGTGTCGGACGGCCCGCCCGTTCCGGCGCAGTCAAAGGAGTGCATGACCTTGACCGCAACACACGTCAGCCCGACCGCTGCTTCTTCCTCCACGTCGTCCGGCGAGGCTCCGCTCGCCGCGGACGACATTACCGTCGTCGACCAGAGCCTGCTCAAGCGCGCCGTCAGCGCGATGGCCATCGGCAATGCGATGGAATGGTTCGACTTCGGCGTCTACAGCTATATCGCCGTCACGCTCGGCAAGGTGTTCTTCCCGTCCAGCAGCCCGTCCGCGCAGC
>NZ_CAJPHM010000026.1:0-91776 GCF_905339955.1 Burkholderia sp. BCC1996 | reverse complement strand
GAAAAAAAGCCCGGAAACGTACGTTCCCGAGCCTGGAGACCATCAACGACGATGGTGGAGGAGACGATGCCGTCCCGATGCGCGCCGCCCTTCGGCAGGCGACGTCGCGCATGATCCGCGGTCAGATCGCCCAGCCGCCGAGATAGAACGTGACGAGCACGGCCGCGATGAGCACGGTGCCGACGTTGAGCTTGCGGAATTCGCCGCTGGCGACGCGGCCGATCACGAGCGTCGAGAAGCCGAGCATGATGCCCGTCACGATGTTCGCGGTCAGCACGATGAACACCGCGCACACGAGGCCCGACATCGCGTCGACCATGTCGTCCATGTGCAGCTTGCTCACGCTGCCGAGCATCAGCAGGCCGACGTACATCAGCGCGGGGGCCGTGGCGTACGACGGCACGAGGCCCGCGAGCGGCGAGAAGAACATCACGACCAGGAACAGCACGCCGACCACCGCGGCCGCGAGGCCCGTCTTCGCACCGGCCGCCACGCCGACGCTCGACTCGATGTAGGCTGCCGCCGGCGCGCCGCCGAGGAAGCCGGAGAAGATCGAGCTGACCGAATCGGCGGTCAGCGCGCGGCCGCCGTTGATGATGCGGCCGTTCTCGTCGAGCTGGCCGGCCTGGCCCGCGACCGCGCGGATCGTGCCGGTCGCGTCGAACACGGCGGTCATCACGAGCGCCAGCACGCTCGGCAGCACGGCCATCGACAATGCGCCCTTGATGTCCATCGCGCCGATCAGCGACGCGTGGCCCGGTGCGCTCAGCGACGGCAGCGCGAAGATGCCGCGGTACTTCACGGCCGGATCGAACGCGAGGCCGATCAGCGAGATCGCGACCACGACGAGCAGGATGCCGCCCGGCACGCGACGCTTCTCGAGCCCGAAGATCGCGGCGAGGCCGACGACCGACATGATGACCGGGAACGCGGTGATCTGGCCGAGCGAGACCGGCAGGCCGGCGCCCGGATTCTTGATCACGAGGCCGACGTCGTTCGACGCGATCAGCAGCAGGAACAGGCCGATGCCGATCCCGGTGCCGTGCGCGACGCCCGCGGGCAGGTTGCGCAGGATCCACGAACGCACGCCGGTGACCGAGATGCCCGTGAACACGAGACCCATCAGGAACACGGCGCCGAGCGCGACGGTCGGCGGCAGGCCCTTGCCGAGCACGAGCCCGAACGCGGTGAACGCCGTCAGCGAAATCGCGCAGCCGATCGCGATCGGCAGCTTCGCCCACAGGCCCATCAGCAGCGAACCGAACGCGGTGGTGAGGCAGACCGCGACGAATACCGCGCTCGTGTCGAAGCCGGCCTTGCCGAACATGCCGGGCACGACGAACACGGAGTAGACCATCGCGAGGAAAGTGGTCACGCCCGCGACGATTTCGCGACGCTGCGTGCTGCCGCGCGACGAAATGCCGAAGTACCGGTCGATGACTCCCTTGGTGCCGAAGTCCGTTTCTTCCGCGCCGACGCCGACCGTCGGCTGCACCGGGGTATCACTCATGAGCTTGCTCCTTTATCAGCGTGCTGAAACGGCCCGTGGCGGACCGTCGTCAGGGTGTCTCGAATCTGGTTGGAATATTCGGCGGCGTCGTGGGGACGCTTCACGCGTGAGTCGTGTCGTCGTACGCGCGTCGAAGGGGGCGCGTGTGCCGCGTCGTGCGGTCGATCCTGTCACGTGTGCTTTGCCGTAGCGAAGGTTAGGCGAACGGCCCATCACGTCCCATTGGGGGAAGAGCATGCAGCGCATGTCGCAGCGCTTATATCGGCGTGCAACGGGGCTTCGTCGTCGCGGAACGCGTGTATACGCCTAGTTCGAATCCGTTAAGGCGACTATTTGAATGCAGGGTCGGCGGGCAGGGCGGGAGCGGGTGATGCATCGAGTCTTACGAAGGACTTTCGGAGAGGCTGCGCGGGCGCGCGGAAACAGCCGCGCCGGATGTGAAAACGCGGCCGTGCGCAATCCGCATCCGGATGATGCCGGTGCCGCGCGCGGGCCGCGCCCGCGCTCGTCCTGGCCTGCCAATGCATCAGACACGCGCGAGATGCGCGAGGTACGTGCAGAACATGTCGGCCATCGCGGTCGCATATGCGTCGATTTCCGCAGGCGTGCGCGCGGTTTCGGAGAATGCCTTGCCGCCCGTCGTGAGCGTCGTCATGATCAATTCGCACGCGAGCGCATGCGTGGCGTCGGGCACGTCGGGCAGCGCTTCGCGCATGAACGCGCTGAAGATCCGGTTGCACGTGGCCTTCACTTCCTGCGCCTCGGGGGCGTCGCGATAGAGCGGCGCGGCATCGTCGAGCGCGATGCGCATGGGCGCCTCGTCGCATTCCGAACGGATGAACGCGTGGACGGCGGTGCGCAGGCGCTCGGGCGGCGTCTGCCGCGGGTCCTGCAGAATCGCGCACAGCATCCCGGACGTCTGCCGCCACTCGTCGTGCTGGAGCCGGAACAGCACGGCCGCCTTGTTCGGGAAGTACTGGTACAGCGAGCCGACGCTCACGCCGGCGCGCTCGGCGACGCGCGCCATCGTGAAGCGCTGCGCGCCTTCGGTCGCCAGAACCTGAATAGCGGCCTGCAGCACGGCGTCGACGAGCTGGGTCGCGCGGGCCTGCCGAGGCAGTCTGCGCGAGGCGATCGGGGTGTTGCGGCGGTCGGTCATGACGGGTCTGCCAATGCGAATAGTAAAACCTGAATAGTTCGTCATATTCTAGTCGGGCGCCCTGACGCACTCAACCTGACACCGGAGATTCGCATGACCACCCTGATTCACGACCCGCTGGCGTCGCTGCTCGCGCGCCTGTTCGACGAAGCCGAGGCATCGTCGCCCGCGTCGAGCCCGGACTTCGCCGACCTGTCGCACGACGAGCACGCGCGGCTGATGCGCAGCAAGACCGGTTACGCCGATTTCTATGCACGCCTGAAGGACTATCCGCTCGCGGTGTCGCGCGAGACGGGCACGCTGCTGTACATGCTCGCGCGCGGCTGCGGTGCGCGCTCGATCGTCGAATTCGGCACGTCGTTCGGCATCTCGACGCTGCACCTCGCGGCTGCGCTGCGCGACAACGGCGGCGGCCGGGTGATCACGAGCGAGTTCGAAGCGTCGAAGGTCGAACGGGCGCGCGCGAACCTGACGGCGGCCGGGCTGGCCGATCTGGTGGAAATCCGCGCGGGCGATGCGCTGCGCACGCTGGCGGCCGATCTGCCGGAGACCGTCGATCTCGTGTTGCTCGACGGCGCGAAGGCGCTGTATCCGGAGATCCTCGCGCGGGTCGAGCCGCGGCTGCGGCCCGGTGCGTTCGTCGTCGCCGACAACGCGGAATACAGCCCCGACTACCTCGCCTACGTGCGTGCGCCGGAGAACGGCTACCTGTCGGTGCCGTTCGGCGGCGATGTCGAGCTGTCGATGCGGATCGGCTGAGCGGCGAGACGTTGCAAGCATGCGAGCCGTGCGCCGCGGGCGGCCCGATCGGTGCCGCCGGTCGACCCGGCGGCACCTGCGTGACCTACAGGCGGTAGCCGCCGCTCGCGTCGATGACCTGGCCGGTCGTCCATTGCGACGCCGGGCTCGCGAGAAAGCCGATCACGCCCGCGATGTCTTCGGGCGTGCCGACGCGGCCGAGCGGGCTGGCCGACGTCATCGTCGCGCGGCCGTCGTCGGTGCGCAGCCAGCTCGCGTTCATGTCGGTATCGACCGGGCCGGGCGCGACCGCGTTGACGACGATGCCGCGCGGGCCGAGTTCGACCGCCCAGTGGCGCGTCAGCGTGTCGACGGCGGCCTTCGACGCGGCGTACGCGGAAATCGCGCTGAAGTTGCCGCCGGCTTCGAACACGCGGCTCGACAGCACGCTCGACAGGTTCACGATCCGGCCGCCGCGCGGCATGCGCTTCACGGCCTGCTGCGTCGTGAAGAACACGGCTTTCACGTTCAGCGAGAACTGGCGGTCGAACAGCGCGACCGACGTGTCGTCCAGCGTGCCGCCGTCGGCGACGCCGGCGTTGTTGACGAGCACGTCGAGCGTGGCCGGCAGGTTCTGTTCGGCGACCGCGCGATCGAGGGCATCGAACAGCGTGGCGACCCCGTCCGGCGCGTCGAGGTCGGCCTGGATCGCGACGCCGCGGCCGCCGAGTTCGCGGATGCCGGCGAGCGTCTGTTCCGCCGCCGCGCGATCGGCGCGATAGTGGACCGCGACGATGAAGCCCTGTCGCGCGAGTTCGTACGACGTGGCACGGCCGATACCGCGCGAGCCGCCGGTGACGAGGGCGAGTTTCGATGCTTGCGTGCTCATTCTCAGTTCCTGCAAAACTTGTAAAAAGAACGGCGCCGCCGACCGAAGCGGGCAGCGCCGGAAAGGGAAACCGTCGTTGCGGGCCGCCGGCAACCGGTCGACGAACGGCCCGCGGGATCAGCGGATCGCGACCGGGTTGATGTTGACCTGCGTGGAGCCGACGTACAGCGGCTGGCCGAGCACGAACAGGAATTCCCACGCGTTGTCGCGCACCAGCGCGCGGCTGTCGATCAGCTCCAGGTTGTAGATGCCGCGCTTCGCGAGCATGTACTGGTTGATCGGGAATTCGTCCTGCGTGTGCGGATTCGGATAGACCTCGGACGCCCACGTGTCGCCGCCGAACGCGACGATGCCCTGGTCGGCGAGCCACTTCGCGGCTGCCATGCCGATGCCCGGTTCGACATCGAGGAACTGTTTGTTGTCCTTGCCGATCAGCTCGAGCCAGCCGGTGTTGAACAGCACGACGTCGCCCTTGCGCAGCGTCAGCCCTTCCTTCTTCAGAACGGCCTGGATGTCGGCGACCGTGAATTCGGTGCCACCCGGCACGATCGGCTTGCCGTAGTAAGCGGTCATGTCGAGCACGACGCCGCGCGTGACGATCGGCGGCACCTTCTCGACGCCGAGCTTCTTCACGCCGTCGACGGTCACGAAATCCGCCGCCTTGTTGCCGTTGTAGTACACGTTGTCGATGCCGATGTGGCCGATGCCGTTCAGCTGCGTGCCGACCCCGGTCCATGCGTTGACGAGTTCGTCGTTGAACGTGAACTTGTTCGGGCCGAGGCTCTTGCCGGCCTGCTGGCCGACCTGGACGTTGTACAGCCGGAAGCTGCGGTGGCGGAATGCCGGCAGGTCCTTGTCCACCGGCACGGCCAGCGGATAGGTCTTGCCGGCCTTCACGAGGCCGACCGCCTGCCTGACGACGTCGGGCGTCAGCAGGTTGGCCGCGCCGATTTCGTCGTTCGCGCCGTACACGGACGGATACCAGTCGGCCGCGGCTGCGGCCGGCGCGGCGTGCGCCGCCTGGGCCGCCGTGAACGGCAGGATCGCGGCGAGCGCGAGCCGGGCGAGCGTTGCTTTCATGCAGGATTCCTTCGGATCGTTTACGCCGCGGCTTGCGCGAGCGTCGGATAGTCGGTCAGGCCCTGTGCGCCGCCGCCGAACAGCGTATTGCGGTCGTGCGGCGTGAGCGCGGCGCCGGTGCGCAGGCGCTCGGGCAGGTCGGGGTTCGCGACGAACGGGCGGCCGAAGGCGACGAGGTCGGCCCAGCCGGCGGCGATCGCTTCGCGGGCGCGCTCGGCGGTATACGCGCCGGCGTAGATCAGCACGCCCGGGTACGCGGCACGCAGCTGCTGCTTGAATTCGACCGGCATCAGCGGCGCATCGTCCCAGTCGGCTTCCGCGATGTGCAGGTAGCCGACGCCGAGTTCGCCGAGCAGCTTCGCGGCGGCGAGGTAGGTCGTTTCCGGATCGTCGTCGACGCAGCCGTTCAGCGTGGTCAGCGGCGCGAGGCGGATGCCGACGCGCGATGCGTCGCCGGTGCCTTCGATCAGCGCCTGCGTGACTTCGCGCAGGAAGCGCAGACGGTTTTCGAGCGAGCCGCCGTACGCGTCGGTGCGCGTGTTCGCGTTCGAGTCGATGAACTGGTTCACGAGATAGCCGTTCGCGCCATGCAGCTCGACGCCGTCGAAGCCGGCTTCGATCGCGTTGCGGGCGGCGGCGCGGTATTGATCGACGATCTCGCGGATTTCGTCGACGGACAGCGCGCGCGGCTCGGAGGCCTGCACGAAGCCCGGCGTGCTGCCGTCTTCACCGGCGATGAACACGTTCACGCCCTTCGCCTGGAGCGGCGACGACGACACGGGTTGCCGGCCGCCGAGCAGGCTCGTGTGGCTCAGCCGGCCGACGTGCCACAGCTGCGCGAAGATGCGGCCGTGCGCGGCGTGGACGGCGTCCGTCACCTTGCGCCAGCCGGCGACCTGCGATGGCGTGTGGATGCCGGGCGTCCATGCGTAGCCCTTGCCGAGCGGCGCGATGTAGGTGCCTTCGCTGACGATCAGGCCCGCACTCGCGCGCTGCGCGTAATACGCGGCCATCAGTTCGTTGGCTTCGTCGCCGGGCTGGCTGGCGCGCGAGCGCGTCATCGGCGGCATCACGATGCGGTTCGGCAGCGTCAGCGCGCCGAATTGCAGCGGTTGGAACAGCGGGTCCTGGGTCATGATGGATTCCTGTCGGTGCCGCGGCCGGCTGGCCGCGGACGGGTCGATTGAGGGTGCGGCGCGCTTAGTCCCACGTCGGCGCGAGGCCGGCCGGATCGACTTCGCGGCCGTTGCGCTCGAGCGCGGCGATCTGCGCCATGTCTTCGTCGGTCAGGCGCAGCGTCTGCGCGAGCAGGTTGCTCGCGAGGTTCTCGCGCTTGGTCGACGACGGGATCACCGAGTAGCCGAGCTGCAGCGCCCAGGCCAGCGCGACTTGCGCCGGCGTCGCGTCGTGACGCTGCGCGATCGCGCCGATCACCGGGTCGCCGAGCACCTTGCCGTACGCGAGCGTCATGTACGACGTCACGTGGATGCCTTCGGCGTTCAGGAACTCGACCAGCTTGCGGTTCTGCAGGTACGGGCTCAGTTCGATCTGGTTCGTCGCGATCGCATCCTTGCCGACCACCGCGATCGCTTGCTTCGTCAGTTCGATGTTGAAGTTCGAGATGCCGATCTGGCGCGTGAGGCCCTTCGCCTTGGCTTCGGCGAGCGCAGTCATGAATGCCTCGAGCGACACGCCGTTGTCCGGGGCCGGCCAGTGGATCAGCGTCAGGTCGACATAGTCGGTGCGCAGCTTGCGCAGGCTCTCCTCGAGGCTCGCCACCAGCTTTTCCGGTGCGTAGTTGTCGACCCAGATCTTCGTCGTGAGGAACAGGTCTTCGCGGCGCACGCCCGACGCGGCGATCGCTTCGCCGACTTCGGCTTCGTTGCCGTAGATCTGCGCGGTGTCGATCGCGCGATAGCCGACTTCGAGGCCGTTACGGACCGAGTCGATCACAACCTGGCCTTGCAGGCGGAACGTACCGAGGCCGAATGCGGGAATGTTGCTCATCTTGTGCTCCTGGGATAGGTGGACCGATTGCGGTATGGAAGTCATTCTGGCGTTTGATACTGATGAGATAAACGCCTTTAGAGGTCAAAAATATTTGATTTAAAGTCAAATATCGGTCGTGGGTCGAGCCGGCTGCCGGCGTGCCTTCGTCAGGCCGTGGCCGTGCGCGCGTTCGTGTCGGCAGCGTCGTTCGCATTCGCATGGAATGCCGGCAGCACGTCGGACGCGATCTCGGCCATCGTCTCGTCGAGCGGACGGCGGTTGCGGCGGAAATGCAGGCCGATGTGCTGCACGCCCGCGTCGCGCATCGCCGCGAGTTCCTCCGTCAGCGCGATGCGCCCGGCGCGCGCGCCGAAGCGGTGCCGCTGCAGCGGCTCGTGCGGATCGTTCGCGAGGTCGAGGTGGATGAAGCTCACGTACGGCTTGTCGCCGGCCACCGCGCGCCAGTTGGCGACCCGTTTCAGGTGATCGTCCGGCGTGCCCGGATACGCGAGACAGCCGTCCATGTGTTCACCGATCCAGGCGGGCGTCTGCTGCGCGAGACCCGCGACGAACAGCGGCACCGGCGAGCGCGCGGCCGGCAGCACGTCGAGGCCCGGCGGCAGGTGAGCGCGCGCGCCGTCGCGCAGCAGCGCGATCTGGTCGCGGAAATTCGCGCCGCGCGATGCGAAGTCGCGGCCGAACAGCGGATATTCGACCGGCCGGTCGCCGCTCGCGACGCCGAGCAGCAGGCGTGAGCGGCTCAGTTCCTGGATCGTCGCGGCCGATTTCAGCGTCAGCAGCGGTTCGCGCAGCGGCAGCACGACGGCCGCCGTGCCGAGCAGGATGTCGCGCGTGATGCCGGCGAGGTAGCCGAGATACGAGAAGGTCTCGAACACCTGCGCGGCGTCGCCGAACGACGGGTCGTACACCGGCACGTCGCGCACCCAGAGCGCGCGGAAGCCGAGCGTGTCGGCCAGTTGCGCGAGTTCCGCGTGCATTTCCAGGTCGGGCACGCCGGGGCGGCGGCCGTCGTGCTGGCGCTTCGCGTCGCCGGCCGGCGACCAGTCGTTGTCGAGCGGCAGTTCGATGCCGATGCTGAAGCCGCCGGCGGTGAGCTTGTCGAGTGAGGTGGACATGGTCGGGCGTCTCCGTTCAGACCGCGCGCAGGCTGCCTTCGAGCCGGTAGAAATCGAGCGACGCCGCGGTGAAGAACGAGCGCGACGTGCCGGCGGCGAAATCGTCGATGTGCACCACGGTGGCGCGGTCGGCTTCCTGCCACGAGATCGCGTAGGTCTCGCCGGCGACGTGCTGCCACGTGCAGGCGACTTCGCCCTTCGCGCCGGCGTATGCGCCTTCGGTGATTTCGTAGCGCATGCGGAGGCCGTCTTCGTCATAGGCGTTGAGCGCGGTGAGGCCCTCGTAACGGACTTCGAACGTCTTGCCGGCGAACGGCGGGCGTTGGGTCGATGCGTTCATGCTGAGTAGCTCCTGCAAAAAGTTGACGTTCAATGGGCGAGTTCGACGGGTTCGGCCGTGCGTTCCGGCAGGCCCTGGCCGCGGTCGAGGCGGCCGCTCAGCGCGGTCAGCGCGAATGCGCCGAGCGTGACGACGGCGGCGATCCAAGGCGTGTGGCCGAGGCCGACGTTCGCGACGATCAGGCCGCCGAGCGACGAGCCGCCCGCGACGCCGAGGTTGAACGCGGCGATGTTGAAGCCCGAGGCGACGTCGGTGGCGTCCGGCGCGAAGTGGCGCGCCTGCTTGACGACGTAGACCTGCAGGCCCGGCACGTTGCCGAACGCGACCGCGCCCCACGCGAGCATCGTCAGCACCGCGAGCCACTTCACGTGCACCGTGAAGGTCAGCGCGAGCAGCACGATCGCGAGCAGCAGGAAGATCCGCTTGAGCGCCTTGACCGGGCCGACGCTGTCGGCGAGCTTGCCGCCCCACACGTTGCCGACCGCGACCGACACGCCGTAGCCGACGAGCACGAGGCTGACCTGCGACGGCGTGAAGCCGGCGACCTGTTCGAGCAGCGGTGCCATGTAGGTGAACGCGATCAGCGAGCCGCCGTAGCCGACCGCCGTCATCGCGTAGACGAGCAGCAGGCGCGGCTGGGCGAGCACGCGGAACTGGCGGGCGAGCGGCGCCGGCGGCGTTTGCGGAAGACCGCGCGGCACGAACGCCACCGCGCCGAGGAACGCGACGAGGCCGAACAGCGCGACGATAAGGAACGTCGCGCGCCAGCCGAAGTGCTGGCCGATGAAGGTGCCGAGCGGAATGCCGGCGACGAACGCGACGGTCATCCCGCTGAACATCGTCGCGATCGCGCTGGCGGCCTTGTCCTTCGGCACGAGCGTGGTCGCGATGATCGAGCCGACCGAGAAGAACACGCCGTGCGCGAGGCCGGTGAGCACGCGCGCGACGATCAGCGATTCGTAGCCCGGCGCCTGCCAGGCGACGAGGTTGCCGACGGTGAACAGCGCCATCAGCGCGGCGAGCAGCGTCTTGCGCGGCACGCGGCCGGTGAGCGCGGTGAGGAGCGGCGCGCCGATCGCGACGCTCAGCGCGTAGAGGCTGACGAGCAGGCCGGCCGACGGCAGGCTGACGCCGAGATCGGCGCCGATCGTCGGGATCAGCCCGACGATCACGAATTCGGTCGTGCCGATGGCAAAGGCGCTGATGGTCAGCGCAAGCAGGGCGAGTGGCATGGCGGGATCCTGGTTCCAGTGAGGATGGATCGCAGTGTGCCGCCTTTACTTTTGCGGAAAAACTGGTCTATAAACCAAATTGTTTTGATTTCAGATCAACAATGAAGATCACCCTCGACGAACTCCAGGCCTTTGCCGCCGTGGTCGACACCGGTTCGATCACCGCCGCCGCCCAGCAGCTCGACCTCACCGTGTCGGCCACGAGCCGCACGCTCGCGCGGCTCGAGGAGAAGCTGAAGACCACGCTGCTGCGCCGGACCACGCGCCGGCTCGAACTGACCGAAGAGGGGCGCGCGTTCCTGCAGGACGCGCGCGCGATCATCGAATCGGTCGAGAACGCCGAGGAGCAGATGCTCGCGCGGCGCGAGATGCCGTCGGGGCGGCTGCGCGTCGATGCCGCGACGCCGTTCATGCTGCACGTGATCGTGCCGCTCGTGCGCGGCTACCGCGAACGCTTCCCGAAGGTCGACCTGGAGCTGAACAGCAACGAAGGGATCATCGACCTGCTCGAGCGGCGCACCGACGTCGCGATCCGGATCGGCCGGCTCAAGGATTCGACCCTGCACAGCCGGCGGATCGGCAACAGCCGGCTGCGCATCCTTGCGAGCCCCGCCTATATCGAAGCGCACGGCCAGCCGCGCAAGGTCGAGGATCTCGGCAAGCACACGCTGCTCGGCTTCACGCAGCCCGAATCGCTGAACGTGTGGCCGATCCTCGGCGCGGACGGCGAGCCGAGCCGCATCGAGCCCGCTATCTGGTCGTCGAGCGGCGAGACGCTGCGGCAGCTCGCGCTGGAGGGCGCGGGCGTCGTGTGCCTGTCCGATTTCATGACCGCGCAGGATCGCGAGGCCGGGCGGCTCGTGCAGGTGCTCGCGCGGCAGACGCTCGACGTCGAGCAGCCGATCAACGCGGTGTATTACCGGAATACCGCGATTTCGTCGCGGATCGCGTCGTTCGTCGATTACATGATCGAGGTGCTGGGCGGCGGGAGCGGCGGCAGCGATGCGCCGGCGCGGCGCAAGGCGGCGTGGATGGGAACGGTGTAGCCGGGGACGGCTGCGTCGTTGCCGCCGGGTGCCGTTCCCGCGCAGGACGGCTCGGCGGACTTCCTCCGGCCGACGCGAACGGCGGGGCGGCGGTCGGTGCGCGGCGGGCGCGCCGATATGATCCGGCACGCCGGCGGCGCTTGCGCCGCCGACATGCCGTCGCGTGCGGCGCTTCCTACGCTTCCTCGGACCACGACATGTTGTCGCGCGCCAGCAGCGCCGACGATGCCGCCGGCCCGAACGTGCCTGCGGTGTACAGGCGCGGACGGTCGCCGAGCTGCTTCCAGCCGTTGAGGATCGGCTCGACCCACGACCAGGCGGCCTCGAGTTCGTCGCGGCGCATGAAGTGCGTGAGGCGCCCGCGGATCACGTCGATCAGCAGCCGTTCGTACGCTTCCGCGCGCCGTTCCGGAATCGCCTGCTGCAGGTCGAGGTTCAGGCTCACGGGCACCATCTTCATCCCGCTGCCCGGCTCCTTCGCGAGCATCTGCAGCTGGATCGACTCTTCCGGCTGCAGCTGGATCACGAGGCGGTTGCTGTAGTGGCGCGGGCCGGTCGGGATGATCGAGAACGGCATGTCGGCGAACTCGATCACGATTTCCGACTGGCGGCGCTGCAGCCGCTTGCCGGTGCGCAGGAAGAACGGCACGTTCGCCCAGCGCCAGTTGTTGATGTGCGCACGCAGCGCGACGAAGGTTTCCGCGTGGCTGTCCGCCGGCACGTTCTCCTCGTCGAGATAGCCCTTGACCGGCTGGCCGTCGACCGCGCCGGCCGTGTACTGGCCGCGCACCGTGTCGCGCGCGACGTCCGACAGCGCCATCGGCCGCAGCGAGCGCAGCACCTTCAGCTTCTCGTCGCGCACCGCGTCCGGGTCGAGCGACACCGGCGGCTCCATCGCGACGATGCACAGCAGCTGCAGCAGGTGGTTCTGCACCATGTCGCGCAGCGCGCCGGTATGGTCATAGAAGCCCGCGCGGCTGCCGACGCCGACCGTCTCCGCCACCGTGATCTGCACGCTGCGGATGCTCGGCGCCTGCCACAGCGGCCCGAAGATCGGGTTGCCGAAGCGCAGCACCATCAGGTTCTGCACGGTTTCCTTGCCGAGGTAATGGTCGATCCGGTAGATCTGCGATTCCGCGAAATGCTTGCCGACCGCATCGTTGATCGCCTGCGCCGACGCGAGATCGTGGCCGAGCGGCTTTTCGAGGACGACGCGCGAGCGCGCATCGACGAGGTGCGCGGCCGACAGGTTGTCGCAGATCGTCGTGAACAGCTCGGGCGACGTCGACAGGTAGAACACGCGGATCGCGTCGCTGCGCGCCGCTTCGGCGAGGCGCGCGTAGTCTTCCGGCGCGCTCACGTCGATCAGCACGTACTGGAACAGGTCGAGGAAACGGCTCCACGCGTCGGCGTCGAAGGCCTTGTCGTCGATGAACGGGCGCGATTGCTCGTCCATGAACTTGCGGTAGCCGTCGATGCCCCAGTCGCGGCGGCCGACCGCGATGATGCGCGTCTCCGGCGGCAGGTTGCAGTGCAGGTGCGCCATGTACAGCGCGGGCAACAGCTTGCGGGCGGCCAGGTCGCCGCCGCCGCCGAAGATGATCATGTCGACGGGTTGGTCGGCTTCGGTCTGGTTGGGCTTATTCGTCATGAGTGGTTCGCGGTCTGAAGCGGTGTGAGCGTGGAACGAACGGCGAGCGCCGGGCGCCGGTGGGTTGGCGCGCCAGTACGTGAAAACGCTAATAGTGCACGCTTTTGATCGATTGCGGATCGGTTCCCGCGTATGTAACAGGGCTTGCATGACCTGCGTTGGTACGATTATGATTGAGCGCTCACTCATTAAAGGAATCGAACGTGGCCCGACCGCGCAGTCCCGACAAGCACGACGCCATCCTCGCTGCTGCCGCCCGCGCGCTCGCGGAGGACGGCGCGGGCGCGACCACCGCGCGCATCGCGCGGCTCGCCGGCGTGGCGGAAGGCACGGTGTTCACCTATTTCGAGACCAAGGATGCGCTGCTGAACGCGCTGTACCTGAGCCTGAAAGCGGACATGCGCGACGCGATGATGACCGGGTTTCCGGAGCACGCGCCGGCCGAACAGGCGATGCGGCATGCGTGGAACGGCTATGTGTCGTGGGGCGTCGCGAACCCGGACGGGCGGCGCGCGCTGCAGCAGCTCGGCGTGAGCGGCCGCATCGACGACTCGCATCGCGCGGCCGGCACCGAAGGCTTCGGCGCGATCAGCGCGTTGCTGCGTGCGCAAGTCGCCGCGGCGGGCGGGCTGAAGACCGACGACGCGCACGCGTTCTGCGCGGCGCTGTTCACGTCGATCGCGGAAACGGCGATGGAGTCGATCGCGCGCGACCCGGCGTTGGCCGATGCGTATCGCGAGGCCGGGTTTCGTGCGCTGTGGGCCGTGTTGCACGCGGTGTGAGCGGGCGATCGGCGTGACGGAAAGCTGAAGACGGGTGATCGGCGGCGTCTTGGGGTTCGGGCGCTGCCGCACCGATGGAAGGCGGTTTCAGGCAGGGCGAGGCGCGGTGAAAACGACCGTTTCATCGCCCATATTAATGAGTGAGTAGTCATTCATTTTTCAGTTTCAACTTTGTCGAGGAGTGGAAAAATGTCGAAAGTCTGGCTGGTAACAGGGGCCGCACGCGGCCTGGGGCGCTCGATCGCGGAAGCGGTGCTTGCGGCGGGCGATCGTCTGGTGGCCGGCGCGCGCGATCCCGCGCGGCTCGCGGATCTGGAAGCACGGTACGGCGACCGGCTGCTGCCGATGGAACTCGACGTGACCGACGCGGCGGCGGCGGAGCATGCGGTGGCGGCGGCCCGCGACGCGTTCGGCCGCATCGACGTGCTGGTGAACAACGCGGGCTACGGTCATACGGCACCGTTCGAGCAGATGGGCGCCGACGACTTCCGCGACCAGATCGAAACGAACCTGTTCGGCGTGGTCAACCTGACGCGCGCGGTGCTGCCGACGATGCGCGCGCAGCGCGCGGGCCACATCTTCCAGGTGTCGTCGGTCGGCGGGCGCACGGCGACGGTTGGCCTGTCCGCGTATCAGGCCGCGAAGTGGGCGGTCGGCGGGTTCAGCGACGTGCTGTCGAAGGAAGTCGCGCCGTTCGGCGTGCGCGTCTGCACGCTGGAGCCGGGCGGGATGCGCACCGAATGGGCCACGGAGGCGAAGCGCGCGGTCGACGGCCTGCTGCCCGACTATCAGCCGTCGGTCGGGAAGATGCTCGAATTGCTCGGCGCGTATGGCGGTCGTGAGGTCGGCGATCCCGCGCGGATCGCGGCGCTGATCGTCGAGCTGTCGCGTCGCGACGACGTGCCGATGCGCTTGCTGCTCGGCGGCGATGCGCTGTTCGTGTGCGAGCAGGCGGAAGCGCAGCGCGCAGAGGAGGCGGCGCGGTGGCGCGATACGACGCGGTCGACGATGTTCCCGGACGCGAAGCTGCCGGATGGGCTGCAGGCGTTGAAGCAGGTCGGGTAAGCGCGGGAGCCGGGGCAGCGCGGGTTCGCGCGAGCGTCGCGCCGATTGCCGCCGGCCGCTTGCCGATTGCCGATTGCCGATTGCCGATTGCCGATTGCCGATTGCCGACGCCGACGCCGACGCCGACGCCGATGCCGACGCCGATGCCGATGCCGATGCCGATGCCGATGCCGATGCCGATGCCGATGCCAATTGCGCGCGGAGACCCGAGGAAGACCGGGCGCATGCACGCCCCGGTCTTCGACGGCGATCGCCGTTGCCGGCGGTCCTCAGCGCCCCAGCGCGTAGAACTCCGCGTTCGGCCGCATGTTCGTCACGTTCGCGATGCGGTTCGACATCCCGAAGAACGCCGAAATCGCCGCGATGTCCCACGCGTCCTCTTCGGTGAAGCCATGCGACTTCAGCGTGTCGAAGTCCGCTTCGCCCACCTGGTGCGCGGTCTGCGAAACCTTCATCGCGAAGTCGAGCATCGCCTTCTGTCGAGCGGTGATGTCGGCCTTGCGGTAGTTGGTCGCGACCTGGTCGGCGATCAGCGGATCCTTCGCGCGGATGCGCAGGATCGCGCCGTGCGCGATCACGCAGTACTGGCACTGGTTCACGCTGCTGGTGGCCACGACGATCATTTCGCGTTCGGCCTTGGTGAGGTTGCCCGGCTTGTCCATCAGCGCGTCGTGATACGCGATGAACGCGCGAAACTCGTCCGGGCGATGCGCGAGCGTGAGGAACACGTTCGGGATGAAGCCCGACTTTTCCTGGACGGCCGCGATGCGTTCGCGAATGTCGTCGGGCAGGTCTTCGAGCGCGGGCACCGGAAAGCGGCTGACGGGCGCGTGGTCTGCAGCGGTCATGAGGTCTCCTGGATAAAGCGGCACGGGCGAACGCGATGCGCGCGCCACCGGCCGGGTATGAATCGATGCGTCGCCGTCGCCGTCGCCGTCGCCGGCGTCATGCGTTGACGTCCACGACGATGCGGCCGCGCACCTTGCCGCCGATCAGGTCCTCGGCGAGCGGGATGACATTTGCGAGGCCGACCTGATGGCTGATGGTGCCCAGTTTCTCGACGTCGAGATCGGACGCGAGCCTGCGCCATGCCTCCAGACGCTCGGCGCGCGGGCACATCACGCTGTCGATGCCGACGAGCGTCACGCCGCGCAGGATGAACGGCGCGACGGTCGCGGGGAAGTCCATGCCGGCGGCCAGACCGCAGGCCGTCACCACGCCGCGATAGCGCGTGGTCGCGCACACGTTGGCGAGCACATGGCTGCCGGCGACGTCGACCGCGCCGGCCCAGCGTTCCTTGCCGAGCGGCTTGCCGGGTGCGCCGAACTGCGAACGGTCGAGGATCTCAACCGCGCCGAGCTGGCGCAGATAGCCGGCATCGGCCGGGCGGCCGGTCACGGCGACGACGCGATACCCGAGCCGCGCGAGGAGGGCGGTGGCGACGCTGCCGACGCCGCCGGCCGCGCCGGTCACCACGATCTCGCCATCGTCCGGGCGCACGCCATGCCGTTCCAGCGCCATCACGCACAGCATCGCGGTGTAGCCGGCCGTGCCGATGGCCATCGCCTGTTGCGGCGAAAACGCGGACGGCAGCGGCACCAGCCAGTCGCCGTCGACGCGTGCCTTCTGCGCGAGGCCGCCCCAATGCGTTTCGCCGACGCCCCAGCCGTTCAGCACGACGCGGTCGCCTGCCCGGTAGTCCGGGTGCGTGCTGTGTTCGACCTCGCCGACGAGGTCGATGCCCGGCACCATCGGAAATTTGCGGACCACCGGGCTCTTGCCGGTGATCGCGAGCCCGTCCTTGTAGTTCAACGTCGAATAGCCGACCCGGATCGTCACGTTGCCCGCAGGCAGCTGCGCGTCGTCCAGCGTCTGCAGCCGCGCGTGCTGGCCGGTCTCGTCCTTGTCGATCACGATGCCCTGGAACATCCGTCCTCCTTTCTAGACCGATCGTCTAGTTAATGGCAAAAAAACTCAGCGGCGAGGCAATCCATTGAAGAAAAACTGTGCGAACAGCGCGAGCGGCACGTCGCTGCGTTCGAGTTTCGCGCGCAGCACGGCGCCTTCCCAGCCGATCCAGAAGAACGCGGCCAGCTCGGCGGGATCGGCCGAGGCCGCCAGTTCGCCGGCTTGCTGTGCTGCGACCAGGCAGTCGGCCAGACGGCGCTGCCAGTCCTCGAACGTCTCACGCAGGCGCGCGCGGAAACGCTCGGGCAGCGCGCCCATTTCCTGGCCGAGGTTGCCGATCAGGCAGCCTCGGCTGTATTCGTAGCGGGCCATGCCGTCGCGCGCATCGTCGACGAACGCGCGCACGCGCGCCAGCGGCGTTGCTTCAGTCTCGCTGAAATGACGGTCCAGCTTGCGCGCGAAGAACTCGGCGTAGCGATCGATCAGCTCGAGGCCGAACGCCTCCTTGCTGTCGAAGTAGTGATAGAACGAGCCCTTCGGCACGCCGGCGCGCCCGAGGATCTCGTCGAGCCCGGTGGCGGAAAAGCCCTTTTCGGTGAGCACCTCCAGCCCGGTGCGCAACAGCATGTCACGTGTCGCGACGAGGTCTTCGTGCTGCTTCGGTGGCCTGCCGCGGCGGCGCGGCGGATCGGTTCGAACGTCCATGGGCGAATAATAGACCGTTCGTCTCAAAAATCAATGGCGGGCGTGTCGATCGCGCCTGGCGAACGCGTGCCGGCGACCTTTGCCCGCGTTAACCCTGATTAATAAAGCTTATCGCGGTGAAAAATTCCGCATCTTATTGAACCGATATCGGCTCGCTATAGTGGCTCGCTTTCCCGCACGCACCGTTTGCGTGCGGCTGACACGCTGACGATCAGCAGGAGCCGCTTGATGACCACCGACGCCCGATTCACCGAAATCGAGGATCTGCTGCCCGCCGCCGGCGGGCTGCGCGAGATCCGCCATCACATTCACCGTCACCCGGAACTCGCGTACGAGGAGCACGAAACGGCGGCGCTCGTCGCGGACAAGCTCGAGCAGTGGGGCTGGCAGGTGACGCGCGGGGTGGGCAAGACGGGCGTGGTCGGCACGCTGCGCGCGGGCGACGGCACGCGCAGCATCGGCATCCGCGCCGACATGGACGCGCTGCCGATCCTCGAGGCGACCGGCCTGCCGTATGCGAGCGGCACGCACGGCAAGATGCACGCGTGCGGCCACGACGGCCACACCACGATGCTGCTCGGTGCCGCGCAACACCTCGCGAAGACGCGCAATTTCTCCGGCACCGTGCACCTGTATTTCCAGCCGGCGGAAGAGCACGGTGTCGACAGCGGCGCGAAGAAGATGATCGACGACGGCCTGTTCGAGCGCTTTCCGTGCGATGCGGTGTTCGGCATGCACAACCATCCGGGCGCGGCACCCGGCGTGTTCCTCACGCGGCGCGGCCCGTTCATGTCGGCCGGCGACAAGGCGATCATCTCGATCGAGGGCGTCGGCGGCCACGCGGCGCGGCCGCACCTGACGGTCGATCCGGTGGTCGTCGCGGCCAGCATCGTGATGGCGCTGCAGACGATCGTCGCGCGCAACGTCGACCCGTCGCAGCCGGCGGTCGTCACGGTCGGCTCGATGCACGCGGGCACCGCGAACAACGTGATCCCGAACGGCGCGCGTCTCGAACTCAGCGTGCGTTCGTTCAGCCCCGACGTGCGCGCGCTGCTCAAGCGCCGCATCGTCGAGCTCGCCGAGTCGCAGGCCGCGAGCTACGGCGCGACCGCGCACGTCGAGTACATCGAAGGCTATCCGGTCGTCGTCAATACGGATGCCGAAACGGATTTCGCCGCGCAGGTCGCGCGCGAACTGGTCGGCGACGCGCATGTGGTCGAGCAGGCCGACCTGCTGATGGGCAGCGAGGATTTCGCGTTCATGCTGCAGCAGCGGCCCGGCTCGTTCGTGCGGCTCGGCAACGGCGAAGGCGAGGACGGCTGCATGGTGCACAACCCGAAGTACGACTTCAACGATCGCAACCTGCCGATCGGCGCGGCGTTCTGGACGCGCCTCGTGGAGCGTTACCTCGGGCAGTAACCCCGGCGGCGGCACGCGACGAGCGGCCGGCGCTTCCGGCCGCATTGAGAGGAGAGACGAACGATGCAGAAAGACCATCTCGCGCTGCACCCCGCGTCGACGGGCGCCGCCGCAACCGATGCGCATGGCGCGCCGGCCGTCACGAAGCGCGGCGCGATCGCGGCGGCCGTGATCGGCAACTGGCTGGAGTTCTTCGATTTCACCGTGTACGGCTTTTTCGCGGTGCTGATCGGCAAGCTGTTCTTCCCGTCGAGCGATCCGACCACGTCGCTCTTGCTGTCGGTCGCGACGTTCGCCGCCGGTTTCTTCACGCGGCCGCTCGGCAGCGTCGTGCTCGGCGTCTATGCGGACCGCAAGGGCCGCAAGGCCGCGCTGAACCTGACCATCATGCTGATGGCGCTCGGCACCGGCCTGATCGCGATCGCGCCGACCTACGCGCAGGTCGGCGTGGCCGCGCCGCTGCTGGTCGTCGGCGCGCGGCTGATGCAGGGCTTCTCGCAGGGCGGCGAGTTCGGCGCGGCGACGTCCACGCTGATCGAGCAGGGCGGCACGTCGCACCGCGCGTTCCGCGCGAGCTGGCAGCTCGCGACGCAGGGCGGCGCGGCGCTGATGGGTTCGGGCTTCGCGGCGCTGCTGTCGAACACGCTGACGAAGGACGCGCTCGAGGGCTGGGGCTGGCGCCTGCCGTTCCTCGTGGGCGTGCTGATCGCGCCGGTGGGCATGTACTTGCGCCGCCGGCTCGCGGACGATGCGCCCGGCGACAACCATCACGGGATCGAACGCGGCGTGCTGCGCGAACTGTTCTCGCAGCACGCGCGCACGGTGCTGCTGCTGATGCTGACGGTGATGGGCGGCACGGTGTCGACCTACATCCTGACCTTCTACATGCCGACCTATGCGATCCATACGCTCGGGCTGCCGATGAAGCTGTCGATGTTCGTCGGCGTCGCGTCGGGCTGCGTGATGCTGGTGACGTGTCCGCTGTTCGGCTGGCTGTCGGACCGCCTCGGCAGCCGGCGCCTGCCGATCTTCGTCGGGCGCGGCGTGCTGGTGCTGCTGCTGTTCCCGGCGTTCTGGCTGATGAACCATCATCCGACGCTGTCGGTGATCCTGCCGCTGACCGCGCTGATGCTGCTGTTCTATTCGCTCGGGTCGGCATCCGAAATGGCGTTGATGTGCGAATCGCTGCCGCGCCACGTACGCGCGACGGGCATTTCGATCGCGTATGCGCTCGCGGTGACGATCTTCGGCGGCACCGCGCAGCTGGTCGCGACCTGGCTGGTGAAGACGACCGGCAGCAAGCTCGCGCCGGCCGGCTACGTGGCCGCGTGCGTGGTGCTGTCGCTGATCGCGGTCGCGATGTTGCGCGAGACGGCGCGCGAGTCGATGGACTGATGCGGGATGCCGCTGTCCGAAGCGACGCGGTGCAATTTCGTTTTCGTCAAATTGACGGGGCTGTGCCGCATCCCTAAATTGAGCGATGCGGAGGGGGCTCCGCGTTCCGAGAGAAGGGCGTTGCAAGCAGAGTCTGAGGGTTGAGCGGGCGGCTTATGCCGCCCGTCTTTATATCCGCGCTATCCGCGAATGATCGTGTTGCCGATCCGGCACGCGAAGTCACCGCTCACCCGCGCCGCGCGACCAGTTCCGACACCGTCTGCGCGGCCTGCTGCAGCGGCCCGAGAAACTCCTTCACCATCTGCTTCGCAGTGTGCCGCTGCGCGTTGCCGCTGATGTTCATCGCGGCGATCACCTGCCCGCGCCGGTTGCGGATCGGCGCGGAGATCGACATCAAGCCCACTTCCAGTTCCTGGTCGACCACGGCCCAGCCTTGCTGGCGCACCTGTGCGATCGTCGCCTTCAGTTCGCCGATGTCGGTGATCGTGCGCGGCGTATGCGCGCGGATGGCGCTCTGCGCGAGCGTTTCGTCGAGCGCCGCGTCGTCGAGCGCCGCCAGCAGTACGCGGCCCATCGACGTGCAGTACGCGGGCAGGCGGCTGCCGATCGACAGGTTGATCGTCATGATCTTGCGGGTCGGCACGCGCAGCACGTAGACGATCTCGGTGCGGTCGAGCACGGCGGCCGAGCAGCTTTCGTGGATCTGCGCGGACAACTGCTCCATCACCGGATCGGCGAGATTCCAGAACGGCATCGACGTGAGATACGCGAAGCCGAGCTCGAGGATCTTCGGCGTGAGCCGGAACAGCCGGCCGTCCGCCTCGACGTAGCCGAGCGTCTGCAGCGTCAGCAGGATCCGGCGTGCGCCGGCGCGCGTGAGCCCGGTGGCCGAGGCGACCTCGGTGAGCGTCTGCTCCGGGCGCTGGGCGTCGAATGCGCGGATCACCGCGAGGCCGCGCGCGAACGACTGCACATAGGAGTCGCCTGGTTTCGTCTGGATGTCTTCGGTTGTCATGAACGGTCGGATTGTCGTGCAGCCGAGAAGATAGCGCATGGGGCCTGACACGCCAACCGCACCGCGGACCGGGCGCTTGACAGGTCGTCCCCGCACTCCCTATGATGCGTTGAACGTTCGATGCACGATCTTATGTTCGTATATAGAACATTTAAGCGCATCCCGGTGGGCAAAGCAAGGGGCGCGTTTCACTCACTTCCCAGCTTGCATGAGACCGGAGACACTGATGACCGAAGCTTTTCTGTGTGATGCGATTCGTACCCCGATCGGCCGCTACGGCGGCGCGCTGTCCGGCGTGCGCGCCGACGACCTCGGCGCGGTGCCGCTCAAGGCGCTCGTCGAGCGCAACCGCGACGTCGACTGGACGGCGATCGACGACGTGATCTACGGCTGCGCGAACCAGGCCGGCGAGGACAACCGCAACGTCGCGCGCATGTCTGCGCTGCTCGCGGGTTTGCCGGAGGGCGTGCCGGGTTCGACGATCAACCGCCTGTGCGGTTCCGGGATGGACGCGGTCGGCGTGGCCGCGCGCGCGATCAAGTCGGGCGAGGCCGCGCTGATGGTGGCCGGCGGCGTCGAAAGCATGACGCGCGCGCCGTTCGTGATGGGCAAGGCCGCCAGCGCGTTCGCGCGCCAGGCCGACATCTACGACACGACGATCGGCTGGCGCTTCGTCAATCCGCTGATGAAACAGTTGCATGGCGTCGATTCGATGCCGGAGACGGCCGAGAACGTCGCGGTCGACTACAACGTCAGCCGCGCCGATCAGGACCTGTTCGCGCTGCGCAGCCAGCAGAAGGCCGCGCGTGCGCAGCAGGACGGCACGCTCGCCGAGGAAATCGTGCCGGTCACGATTCCGCAGAAGAAGGGTGATCCGGTTGTCTTTTCGCGTGACGAGCATCCGCGCGAAACGTCGCTCGAGACACTCGCGAAGCTTAAGGGCGTCGTGCGCCCGGACGGCTCGGTGACGGCCGGCAACGCGTCGGGCGTCAACGACGGCGCCGCCGCGCTGCTGCTCGCGAACGCGGAAGCCGCGAAGCGCTTCGGCCTGACGCCGCGCGCGCGCGTGCTCGGCATCGCGACGGCCGGCGTCGCGCCGCGCGTGATGGGCATCGGCCCGGCGCCGGCCACGCAGAAGCTGCTCGCGCGGCTCGGGATGACGATCGACCAGTTCGACGTGATCGAGCTGAACGAGGCATTCGCGTCGCAGGGTCTCGCGGTGCTGCGCATGCTCGGCGTCGCCGACGACGATCCGCGCGTGAACCCGAACGGCGGCGCGATCGCGCTCGGCCATCCGCTCGGCGCGTCGGGTGCGCGTCTCGTGACGACCGCGATGTACCAGCTGCATCGCACCAACGGCCGCTTCGCACTGTGCACGATGTGCATCGGCGTCGGCCAGGGTATCGCGATCGCGATCGAACGCGTCTGATCGCGCGATGCGGCGAAGCGCGCGGGATGCGCGCCGCTTGGCCGTACCTTTCCGGACGATGTGGCCGGCACGAGAAGATCGTCGTGTCGGCCACATCGTCATTCAGCCTCGTGATAGCCGCGCGATGCGTGCCGCGAGCGCGTCGATCTCGGTGTCCGCGAACACCTCGATGCCATGCTGGCGCAGCAACGCCGCCGTCACACCGGCGCCGGCATGCCGCCGTCCCGCAAAACTCCCGTCGTAAATGAAGCTGCTTCCGCACGACGGACTTCCGTCCGCCAGGATCGCGAAGCGGCAGTCGTGCGCGCGTGCCAGCGCGAGCGCGGCGTGCGCGCCGTCGACGAACGGGGCCGTCACGTCGGTGCCGTGCACGTCGACGATGCGCGCGGCACCCGACAGCACGCGTTGCCCCGATTCGCCTGCCGCGATCTCGGCGGGCGGACGCGGCACGCTCAATCCCCCCGCCAATTCTGGACACACGGGCACCAGGCGCCCTTCGCGCTGCCACCGTGCGAGCGTTTCATGCGCGGCGGTTTTCGCCGAGCCGTTGTAACGGACGGGGTGGCCGAGCACGCACATGCTGACGAGGATCTTCGGCGTGACCGGCGGCTGCGGCGTGTTCTGCAATGTCGTTCTCCGTGCGGGCGGTGTCGGGCGCGCGGAAATGTTGCGCGCGGGTGGCGTTCGCGCGCGTCAGGCCGTCGGCGCTTCCAGATGGATGTCCTCCGGCTCGAGCGCGTACAACGCCGGGTCGGGCGATGCGCTGACGGTGAAGCCGAGGCGCAGGTAGAAGTCGATCGTGCGCTGTGACGGCGTCGCGGACACGTAGAGCCGTGCGGCGCCCATCGTCCGTGCCTGCGCGCGGGCCGCGCGATAGAGATGCTCGCCGAGCCCGCAACCGCGCCAGGCCCGGCTCACGTGCAGGAACTTCAGCTGCAGCATGTCGCGTCGCGGGCCGAGCGGATCGGCGTCCACGATGACCGCCGCGACCAGCCGCGCGCCGTCGAACATGCCGAGACACCAGCCGCCGCGATCGTGGCAGTCGAGCAGGATCGGCGTGTAGTGCTCGGCTTCGCCGTCGGGCCAGCCGCGCACGTCGTAGAAGTCGGGGACGAGCTGCAGTTCGCCGTCGCGCAGCGCGTACAGATGATGGATGATCTCGCGCCGGTCGATGGTCCAGACGAGCGGCAGTTCGTCGCGGGTGAGCAGGCGTGCCGAGAGTGCGTCGCGTTCGGTGGCGGTGCGGCGTGTCATGCGGTGGTCCGGTGTGCAGCGCGTTGCGTGTGGTTGGGTGGGTGCGGCCGCGTGCCTGCTGCGGCGCCGCGCATGTCGTGCATGTCGTGCGTTTGCGGAATGCGCATCGTGTCGCGATCGCGGAAAAGCGCGGCCTGATCGTGTCTATCGCCGTCATGCGCAGGCCGTGCCGTATTCCGGGGCGGCCGATTCAATTGCAGCCGGGATTTTTTCATCGAGTTCAAATGCCGGTCGAATGGAGCAGATCAGGCAGAGTCGTTTCGCTGCGTGCAACGGCTGCGTAGATTGGCTCGTTGCAAGGGGTTATTCCATAAAGCATCGGTTCGCTTTCGCAAAGCGTCGGATGTGATTATCGCCGGATGACTTGATCGAAATCATGCAGTTGACCGAATTCGATCTTTCATGCGCTTCCGGATTAAGGTTTTTCCGGAGGGTGCCGACAGCAAGGACGAGACCGTCGTAAAGCGATAAACCGTTTTTCGGCTACTGAGCGTGATTTTCGCGCTGCGCGGATCCTGCAGCCGGATCCGCCTTTCGGAGCCCTGCATGCGCAACAACCAGCCTGTCACCCAACAAGAATTCGAATTTCCCGACGACGTCACGCTGATGTCGACCACCGATGCGGACAGCATCATCACATACGCGAATACGACGTTCGCGCACGTGAGCGGCTTCTCGACCGACGAACTCGTCGGCGAGCCGCACAACGTCGTGCGGCACCCGGACATGCCGAAGGAGGCATTCGCCGACATGTGGGCGACGCTGAAGAACGGCGAACCGTGGACCGCGCTCGTGAAGAACCGCCGCAGGAACGGCAATCACTACTGGGTGCGCGCGAACGCGGTGCCGGTGATGCGCGACGGGCAGCCGACGGGCTACATGTCGGTGCGCACCAGCGCGCCGCGCGACGAGATCGCGGCCGCCGACGCGCTGTACCGCGCGTTCCGCGAAGGCAAGGCCGGCCAGCGCCGTTTCCACAAGGGATTGGTCATCCGAACCGGGCTGCTGCGCATCGCGTCGCTGCCGCAGACGATGTCGGTGCGCGCGCGCGTTCATTCGGCGCTGTGCGCGCTGGTGCCGGCCGTCGTCGGCGCGGGGTGGGCGTGCGGGCTGACCGGCGGCGGGCTCGCGGCGTTTGCCGGTGCGGCGGTCGGTGTGGCGGTGGCGGCCGGCCTGTGGCTCGACGCGCAGATCGTGCGTCCGCTGAAGCGGCTGCACGACCAGGCGCTGAATGTCGCGACCGGCGCAAGCCGCCGCGGCGTGCGGATGAACCGCGTCGACGAGATCGGCATGACGCTGCGTACGATCAACCAGCTCGGGCTGATGTTCCGCTGGCTCGTCGACGATGTCAGCGAGCAGGTGCACAACGTGCAACGCGCGAGCAACGAGATCGCGCAAGGCAACAACGACCTGAGTGCGCGGACCGAACAGGCCGCGTCGAGCGTGCAGGAGACCGCGGCGTCGATGGCCGAGATGACGGCCACCGTCGACAGCAATGCGGAGACCGCGCTGCAGGCGAACCGGCTCGCCGTGTCCGCGAGCGAGGCGGCCGAGCGCGGCGGGCAGGCGGTGAGCGAAGTCGTCACGACGATGAACGACATTACCGACAGCTCGCGCAGGATCGCCGACATCATCGGCGTGATCGACGGCATCGCGTTCCAGACCAACATCCTCGCGCTGAATGCGGCGGTCGAGGCGGCGCGCGCGGGTGAGCAGGGGCGCGGTTTCGCGGTGGTCGCCGGCGAGGTGCGGGCGCTCGCGCAGCGCAGCGCGAACGCGGCGAAGGAAATCAAGACACTGATCGGCGCGAGTGTCGAGCGGGTCGAATCGGGCGCACGGATCGTCGACGGCGCGGGCAAGACGATGGAGGACATCGTCACGCAGGTGAAGCGCGTGTCGGACCTGATCGCGGAAATCAGCTCGTCGACGGCCGAGCAGAGCACCGGGGTCGCGCAGGTTGATCAGGCGGTCGTGCATCTGGACAACATCACGCAGCAGAACGCGGCGCTGGTCGAGCAGAGCGCGGCGGCATCGGAAAGCCTGAAGCAGCAGGCGACGCGGCTTGTGGACGCGGTGAACGTGTTTCGGTGATCGTCGGGCGCGCGTGCCAGCGCGCTCCCGCCACTGCGAGGCAACGCGAAGCAAATCGGGGCAAGGCGGCGATATCCCCGATTTTCGTTTCGATTTACATGAATTAAACGAGAGAGATTCGCATTCTCGATTCCGGATCGACTCGTGAATCCCGTCGGAACAAGCGTCGGAATGGTCAGATGATTGCTGGCGCAAGTATTTGATAAAGCTGGATTTTATTTACATATAAACAAAATGTTCGGCTGAATCAAGATGATGCGAAATTCATGCATATTTACCCGAAGCCGGCATAATGTTTTCGCCGGATTTGCCGAAAGCGCAGGAGTCTGATCGAACGCATGCGGGACGACCGCGATGCGGACGGTCTCGGTTCAATCCACAAGCGGACGCAAAGATCCGCAACCCGGGAACTCCAACACCATGCGCAATAACCAGCCTGTCACGCAACGCGAATTCGATTTTCCCGACGGCGCGACGCTGATGTCGACCACCGACGCGGACAGTTACATCAAGTACGCGAATGCCGCGTTCATTCAGGTCAGCGGATTTTCCCCCGAGGAGATCGAAGGTCAGCCGCACAACGTCGTGCGGCACCCGGACATGCCGAAGGAGGCGTTCGCCGACATGTGGGCGACGCTGAAGAACGGCGAACCGTGGACCGCGCTCGTGAAGAATCGTCGCAAGAACGGCGATCATTACTGGGTCCGTTCGAATACGGTGCCGGTGATGCGCAACGGGCAGCCGACGGGTTACATGTCGGTGCGCACCAAGGCGTCGCGCGACGAGATCGCGGCGGCCGACGCGCTGTACCGCGCTTTCCGCGAAGGCAAGGCCGGCAACCGCCGTTTCCACAAGGGGCTGATCGTCCGTACCGGGCTGATGCGTGTCGCGTCGCTGTTCCAGACGATGTCGGTGCGCGCGCGCGTTCATTCGACCCTGTGCGTGCTGGCGCCGGCCGTCGTCGGCGCGGGGTGGGCGTGCGGGCTGACCGGCGGCGGGCTCGCGGCGTTTGCCGGTGCGGCGGTCGGTGTGGCGGTGGCGGCCGGCCTGTGGCTCGACGCGCAGATCGTGCGGCCGCTGATTCAGTTGCGCGACCAGGCGTTGCGCGTCGCGACCGGCGAGAGTCGCACCGGCGTGGCGATGAACCGGGTCGACGAAATCGGCATGACGCTGCGCACGATCAACCAGCTCGGGCTGATGTTCCGCTGGCTCGTCGACGACGTCAGCGAGCAGGTGCACAACGTGCAGCGCGCGAGCAACGAGATCGCGCAAGGCAACAACGACCTGAGCGCGCGCACCGAACAGGCGTCGACCAGCGTGCAGCAGACGGCCGCGTCGATGGCCGAGATGACGGCCACCGTATCGAGCAACGCGGAGACGGCGCTGCAGGCGAACCAGTTGTCGGTTTCGGCGAGCGAGGCGGCCGAGCGCGGCGGACGGGCGGTGAGCGAAGTCGTCACGACGATGAGCGACATCACGGCGAGTTCGCACAAGATTTCCGACATCATCGGCGTGATCGACGGCATCGCGTTCCAGACCAACATCCTCGCGCTGAACGCGGCGGTCGAGGCGGCGCGCGCGGGCGATCAGGGACGCGGCTTCGCGGTGGTCGCCGGCGAGGTGCGGGCGCTCGCGCAGCGCAGCGCGAACGCGGCGAAGGAAATCAAGACACTGATCGGCGCGAGTGTCGAGCGGGTCGAATCGGGCGCACGGATCGTCGACGGCGCGGGCAAGACGATGGAGGACATCGTCACGCAGGTGAAGCGCGTGTCGGACCTGATCGCGGAAATCAGCTCGTCGACGGCCGAGCAGAGCACCGGGGTCGCGCAGGTTGATCAGGCGGTCGTGCATCTGGACAACATCACGCAGCAGAACGCGGCGCTGGTCGAGCAGAGCGCGGCGGCATCGGAAAGCCTGAAGCAGCAGGCGACGCGGCTTGTGGACGCGGTGAACGTGTTTCGTTGAAGGCGGGGAAGGCAGGTGACGCGGCACGGCGGAGAGGGGCGGCCCGCGCGTCACTTCCACGGGTGGCGTAGATCAAATCAGCGCCGGTTGCAACGGCGCACGGTGCTCGCGAACCTTGACGATCCGGTATTCGTTGCGAAGCCCGTCGTCGGTGACGATCTGCGTCTGGCGCAGATCGACGACCAGCACGTCGCCCTTTCCGAAGCGCTCGCCGGCATCGATCTTCGCGATGAACCGTTCGTCGTCCAGCGACGCATAGAACGCGGACGTGCCGTCGTGCACGCGCCATTTGTTGCCGTCCTTGAACACGACGGATTCGAGCTTCAGCATCTTGAGTGCGATCGTGTCGGTGACGATTTCGCCGGGATCGTCGCTGCTCGCGAACATACCGAGTTCGTCGCGTTCGATCGAGAGTTCGACGATGTCGTCGCGGACGATGCCGAAGCTGTCGATGCCGTCATGTTCGAGCGGCGAGAGCATTTTCTGCAGGTTGACGCGAACGGCCCGGTTCCGATACAGCCGGACGATGGGTTCATCGACGACGAAGCATTCCTGCTCCGACATCCAGATCCTGACATGCGCTCCGTCCGGCTCGGTGCGATGCGGTTTGCGCCCGCGCAGCGTGCGAATGAGGCCGATCAGCCCGCCGCCACCGATGATCCCCAATGCGGCGAGGATTGCCGGTGCGTTGCTGAACGCATTGGCGTTCGGCCCGGCGAACAGGTCGCGGATCTGGCTCGCGAGCGACTGGACGAAGATCAGCTCTGCATGGAATGAGCCGGACTTGAAGCCGCCCCTGACCTCGAGACGAACCTCGGAGTGGTCGCCATTGAGTTCCTTGTTGGCGGACGAGAACAGGTCGGCGATCGCGAGCAGCACCGGTGCGAGGTCACGCACGTCCATCCGGTGCTCGCCGAGCGCGGGCCCGTCGTAGACGACGTTGAACGGCTGGTGATTGCTCGGCCCGCCGCGCTTTTCCTCGGGCGGGCACGTACGACGATCGGCTGATCCGACGCTCATGTGCGGGCTCCCTTCGTGCGGGGCGCGATGCCGGGACGGGTGCGACGAAGCGCGACGAGGGCGCGGTGCGCGGGGGATACGCTGGTCGGGCGGATGGAGGAACTGTTCATGCGCAGGCAAACCTGATCGAGGTGGAACGCTCAATCTAGCGGCTGGCAGCGGAACGAGAAATCAGACTTGAACGAAATTGCCGAACGGCATGACGTTTGGCCGATGCGGCATCGACGTCGCGCACGGAACGCGTGCCGACATCGCGCACGGCAAGGTGACGCGGGCACGGCGGAGAGGAGGTACCGGCCCGCGTCGTGACCGCCCGGTTCCGGCCGGGCGGTCAGGGCCTGTCGCCGAAGCGCCAGGCCCCGAACCGTCAGACGGCGAGGCAGAGATACTTGATCACGACGTAGTCGTCGATGCCGTAGTGCGAGCCTTCACGGCCGAGGCCCGACTGCTTGACGCCGCCGAACGGCGCGACTTCGTTCGAGATCAGGCCCGTGTTCACGCCGACCATCCCGTACTCGAGCGCTTCGGCGACCTTCCACACGCGGCCGATGTCGCGGCTGTAGAAGTACGCGGCGAGACCGAACTCGGTGTCGTTCGCGAGGCGGATCACCTCGTCGTCGCTGCCGAACTTGAACAGCGGCGCGAGCGGCCCGAACGTCTCTTCCTTCGCGACCTTCATCGCCGGCGTGACGCCCGTCAGCACGGTCGGCTCGAAGAAGCCGTGGCCGAGCGCGTGGCGCTTGCCGCCCGTCACGACGGTCGCACCCTTCGCGAGCGCGTCCTCGATGTGCGCCTCGACCTTCAGCACGGCCGCTTCGTTGATCAGCGGACCCTGCGTGACGCCCGGCTCCGTGCCGCGGCCGACCTTCAGCTGGCCGACCGCTGTCGCGAGCTTCTGCGCGAACTGGTCGTACACGGCTTCGTGCACGTAGAAGCGGTTCGTGCACACGCACGTCTGGCCGCTGTTGCGGTACTTCGATGCGATCGCGCCCTGCACGGCGGCATCGAGATCGGCGTCGTCGAACACGATGAACGGTGCGTTGCCGCCGAGTTCCAGCGACACCTTCTTGACCGTCGCCGCGCATTGCGACATCAGCAGGCGGCCGACCGGCGTCGAGCCGGTGAACGACAGCTTGCGCACGATCGGGTTCGACGTCAGCTCGCCGCCGATCGCCTTCGGATCGCCCGTGACGACGCTGAACACGCCGGCCGGCACGCCCGCGCGTTCGGCCAGCACGGCCATCGCGAGGGCCGAGAACGGCGTCGCTTCAGCCGGCTTCACGACGATCGGGCAGCCTGCCGCGAGCGCCGGACCGACCTTGCGGGTGATCATCGCCGCCGGGAAATTCCACGGCGTGATCGCCGCGCACACGCCGATCGCTTCCTTCGTCACGACGATGCGCTTGTCGCTCGCCGGCGTCGGGATCGTGTCGCCGTACACGCGCTTGCCTTCCTCCGCGAACCACTCGAGGAACGACGCCGCGTAGCCGATCTCGCCCTTCGCCTCGGCGAGCGACTTGCCCTGCTCGGTGGTCAGGATCAGCGCGAGGTCGTCGGCGTTTTCCATCATCAGGTCGTGCCACTTGCGCAGAATCGCCGCGCGCTCCTTCGCGGTCTTCTTGCGCCATGCCGGCCATGCGGCGTTCGCGGCCTCGATTGCGTGGCGCGTCTCGGCCGTGCCCATCGCCGGCACGGTGCCGAGCAGGCCGCCGGTTGCCGGGTTGCGGACCTCGAACGACTCGCCGTTCGCCGCGCCTTGCCATTCGCCGTTGACGTACGCCTGCTGGCGGAACAGCGACGGATCTTTCAGTGCCAGGGTTTCCTGAACGGTGCTCATATGAATCGCCTGCCTTGAAAATGACGGATAAAAAGGCCGCCGCCGTCCTGACGACGGCGGCGGCGCATTCAGTTGACGTGGACCGGAACTCAGGCCGGCACGCCGACCGTTTCCTTCAGCACTTCCTCGAGGATCACGAGCGCTTCGTCGAACACGGCCTGCGGGATCGTCAGCGGGAACAGGAAGCGCACGACGTTCGAGTACACGCCGCACACGAGCAGCAGCAGCCCGCGCTCGAGCGCGCGCGTCTGCACGCGCTTCGTGAATTCCGCGTCCGGCTCGCCCGAACCCGGCTTCAGGAACTCGACCGCGATCATCGCGCCCGGGCCGCGCACGTCGGCGATCTGCGGCACGTCGGCCTGCAGCGAATTCAGCTTCGCCTTAAGTACGTCGCCGAGTTGCGTCGCACGGTCGCACAGCTTCTCTTCGTCGATGATCTCGAGCACCGCGTGCGCCGACGCGACGGCCAGCGGATTGCCCGCATAGGTGCCGCCGAGGCCGCCGGGCGCCGCTGCGTCCATCACGTCCGCACGGCCGACGACGCCCGACAGCGGCATGCCGCCCGCGAGGCTCTTCGCCATCGTGATCAGGTCGGCCAGCACGTCGTAGTGCTGCATCGCGAACAGCTTGCCGGTACGCGCGAAGCCGGTTTGCACTTCGTCGGCGATCAGCAGGATGCCGTGCTCGTTACAGATCTTGCGCAGCGCGCGCACGAATTCGGCCGGTGCCGGGTTGAAGCCGCCTTCGCCCTGGACCGGTTCGAAGATGATCGCGGCGACGCGCTTCGGATCGATGTCGGCCTTGAACAGCATCTCGATCGCCTTGATCGAGTCGGCCGTCGTCACGCCGTGCAGCGCGTTCGGGTACGGGGCGTGGAACACGTCGCCCGGGAACGGGCCGAAGTTCAGCTTGTACGGGGCGACCTTGCCGGTCAGCGCCATGCCCATCATCGTGCGGCCGTGGAAGCCGCCCGAGAACGCAATCACGCCCGGACGGCCGGTCGCGGCGCGCGCGATCTTGATCGCGTTTTCGACGGCTTCGGCGCCGGTCGTGAAGAACGCGGTCTTCTTCGGGAAGTCGCCCGGCGCGCGTTCGTTGATCTTTTCCGCCAGCTCGACGTACGACGCGTACGGGACGATCTGGTAAGCGGTGTGCGTGAAGCTGTTCAGTTGATCCGCGATCGCCTTGACGATCTTCGGGTGGCGGTGGCCCGTGTTCAGCACCGCGATGCCGGCGGCGAAATCGATGAAGCGGCGGCCTTCGACATCCCACAGCTCCGCGTTCTCGGCGCGGGCTGCGTAGAAATCGCACATCACGCCGACGCCGCGCGGGGTGGCGGCGTTCTTGCGGGCCTGCAGGTCGGCATTCTTCACGGTCATCTCCTTGATGTTCTGTCCGGTGGGATAAAAATCGGCCGCATTGGCAGCCCATGGAGGCGACTATAATCACATTTGGCTCTGGCAATCAGAGCCATTTCAATAAATATTCAGGAGCCAATCATGCGCGCAAGCGTGTTGTCGGACTGGCTGGCGCAGCGCCTCGTGCGCGGCGGCGAACAGCCGATCTACCGGCAGCTGCACCGGCTGCTGCAGCAGGCGATCCTGTCGCGCGAACTGCCGGCCGGCACGCGCGTGCCGTCGTCGCGGCTGCTGGCGGCCGAGCTCGGGATCGCCCGCAACACGGTCACGCAGGTTTACGAACAGCTTGCGCTCGAAGGTTATGTGAACTCGGCGACGGGGCGCGGCACGTTCGTCGCCGACAGCGCGCCGGACGAGATCGTCGGCGCGTCGCCCGACCCGGCCGCCGGCCCGGCGGTGGCGCCATCGTCCGCGCGGCGGCTGTCCGCGCGCGGCACGCGGCTCGTCGAGGGCGCGGGCGTGTCGAAGCGCCAGGGCGGCGCGTTCATGCCCGGCGTGCCCGATGTGTCGCGCTTTCCGGCGCGCGTGTGGACGCGGCTGCACAACAAGTACTGGCGGAGATTGCGCCCCGATTTGCTGACCTACGCGCCGGGCGGCGGCCTCGCGCTGTTGCGCGAGGCGCTGGCCGACTACCTGCGCACGTCGCGTTCGGTGCGCTGCACGCCCGAGCAGATCGTGATCACGACCGGGATCCACCAGTCGATCGACCTCGCGGTGCGGCTCCTGACCGATCCGGGCGACGTGATCTGGACCGAGGATCCGTGCTACTGGGGCGTGCGCAGCGTGCTGAACGTGTCGGGGCTGACCACGCGGCCGATTCCGGTCGACGACGAAGGGATCGCGCCGTCGGCCGCCGATCTCGCCGAGCCGCCGAAGCTGATGCTCGTCACGCCGTCGCACCAGTATCCGCTCGGGATGGTGATGAGCCTCGCGCGGCGCCGGATGCTGCTCGAATACGCGCGCCAGCACGGCTGCTGGATCATCGAGGACGACTACGACAGCGAATTCCGCTACGGCAGCCGGCCGCTCGCGTCGCTGCAGGGGCTCGATACGGCCGGGCAGGTGATCTACGTCGGCAGCTTCGGCAAGACGCTGTTTCCGGGGCTGCGGGTCGGCTATCTGGTCGCGCCGGAGCCGCTCGCGGAGAGCTTCGCGACCGCGAGCGCCGAGCTGTATCGCGAAGGGCAGCTGCTGCAGCAGGCGGTGCTCGCCGAGTTCATCGCGGAAGGGCACTTCGTGTCGCATATCCGCAAGATGCGCACGCTGTACGGGCAGCGCCGCGAGGTGCTGCTCGATGCGGTCGCGCGCCGCTACGGCGACACGCTGCAGGCACTCGGCAGCGATGCGGGGCTGCATCTCGTCACGCGGCTGCCGGACGGGGTCGACGATCGCGCGGTCGCGCAGGCCGCGCTCGAACGCAATATCGTCGTGCGGCCGCTGTCCGGTTATTACGCGGAGCGCGAACGCGCGGCGTCGGGCTTGCTGCTCGGCTATGCGTGCGTGCCGGAGGACGAGATCGCGACGGCGTTCGCGACGCTGGCCGAGGCGATCGACGAGCGGGCGTTCGACGGGATGATTGCGGCGGCTTGACGTGTGCGGCAGTTGCGGTGACGACCAACGCTCGAGACGGCAGAGCGCGATGCGAAAGTCACGTATGAGAGGGAGTCGATATGGATCAGCGTTTTCAAGCAGGTCCAGGTCAATTGTCTCCGCCGCGCGGAGACAATTGCCTCGCCTGGAAAAACCTCGGCGGCAAGCACACAACGGCCCAACTGCCGAGTGCACCGGACCTGCCGTGACTGCCGGTCCTTCCTGAGGGCATACGCACGCGCGTCAAAGCCGGATCAACGCCGCGCCCGCGACCACCAGCGCGCATGCTGCGAGCCGCTGCGCGCCGGGCCGCTCGCGCATCACGAACCAGCCGATCGCGACCGCGAAGATCGAGCTTGTCTCGCGCAGCGCCGATACCGTCGCGACCGGCAGATGCCGGTACGCGAGAATCACGATTCCATAGGCGGCGAGCGAGATCGTGCCGGCGAGCGCACCTTGCCGCAGCGACGCGCGCGAACCGAACACCACGCGCGGGCCGCCGCGCATCGCGCACACCAGCACGAGCTGCGGCACGCTCCACAGCAGATAAACCCACACGATATAGCCGAGCGCGCTGCCCGACACACGCGAGCCGATGCCGTCGCAGATCGAATACGCGGCGATGAACACGCCCGTGAGCAGTGCGTACGGCACGCCTTCGCCGGAGAACCGGAAGCCGCGCCGCAACGCGAGCGACATGATGCCGAACGACACGAGCGCGATGCCCGCGAAGCCGAACGGCGTCGGTCGCTCGTGCAGCATCGCGAGCGCCAGCACCGATACGAGCAGCGGCGAGATCCCGCGCGCGATCGGGTAGATCTGCCCGAACTCGCCGTTGCGGTATGCACGCGCCAGCGTGAAGCAGTACGCGACCTCGAGCACGGCCGACGCCGCGACATACGGCCACGCGGCGGGCGCCGGCGCGGGCAGCAGTACGACGCCCGCAATGCCGAACGCGAGATACGGCAGCGACATCGTGCCGAGCTGGACGAGACGGTCTTCGCTCACGTGGAGGAATGCATTCCAGATCGCGTGCAAGAGGGCGGAGCACAGCACGAGGCCGATGAACAGGTGATCCATGAATGAGCGAGCGGACGAGGGCGGGCGCCGTCAATTATGTGGGTGTCGGGCGCGCTCGCGCGGAATTGTCGATAATAGAACGTTGTTATTCACCGGATGCCGACGATGACCGAAGCCCCCCTCACCCCGCCCGCCGTTCCGCGCCTCACGAGCCTGTCGCATGGCGGCGGCTGCGGCTGCAAGATCGCGCCGGGCGTGCTGTCCGAGCTGCTGAAGCGGGCGACGCCGCCCGCGCTGTTCCCGGACCTGCTGGTCGGCACCGAGACCTCCGACGACGCGGCCGTCTACCGGCTGAACGACGAGCAGGCGATCGTCGCGACGACCGACTTCTTCATGCCGATCGTCGACGATCCGTTCGACTTCGGCCGTATCGCTGCAACCAACGCGCTGTCCGACGTCTATGCGATGGGCGGCAAGCCGATTCTCGCGCTCGCGCTGGTCGGGATGCCGATCAACGTGCTGCCGCACGAGACGATCGCGGCCGTGTTGCGCGGCGGCGAATCGGTGTGCGCGGATGCCGGCATTCCGGTCGCGGGCGGCCATTCGATCGATTCGGTCGAGCCGATCTACGGGCTCGCGGCGATCGGCGTCGTGCATCCGTCGCGCGTTAAGCGCAATGCGGCCGCGCGCGCGGGTGACGTGCTCGTGCTCGGCAAGCCGCTCGGCGTCGGCGTGCTGTCGGCCGCGCTGAAGAAGAACCAGCTCGACGACGCGGGCTACGCGCAGATGGTGGCGACGACCACCAAGCTGAACCGGCCGGGCGCCGAACTCGCCGCGCTGCCGGGCGTGCATGCGCTGACCGACGTCACGGGCTTCGGGCTGCTCGGCCATACGCTCGAACTGGCGCGCGGCGCGAAGCTGACCGCACGCGTGCATTACGCATCGCTGCCGTGGCTGGCGGGCGTCGAGGCGTTCGTCGCCGACGGCGTGTTCACCGGCGCATCGGGCCGCAACTGGGCCGCATATGGCGCCGACGTGCGGCTCGCCGACGGGCTGCCGCCCGTCGCGCAGGCGCTGCTGACCGATCCGCAGACGTCCGGCGGCCTGCTGGTCGCGTGCGCGCCGGATGCGGTCGACGACGTGCTCGCGTGCTTCCGCGCCGACGGCTTCGACCGTGCGGCCGTGATCGGCGAGATGGTGGACGGGCCCGCGCGCGTCGACGTCGCCTGACGCGGTTTTTTTCACGCTGGATCGCTGTCGGTCGCTAGAATCGATGCCTTCCCTCGAAGGCGTCGACGACCGATGAACGATTTCCTGTTCGGGCTGATGATCGCGCTGTCGGTCGGGCCCGTCGCGCTGATGATTGCGAACTACGGGATGCGCGCCGGCACCGCGAGCGGCGTGCGCGCGGCAATGGGCGTGGCGTCGGCCGACGGCTGCTATGCGCTCGTCGCGTTCACCATTGGCGCGATGCTCGCGAGCACGCTCGCGTCGCACCTGCCGCTGTTCCGCTTCGTCGGCGCGCTCGTGTTGCTTGCAATGGGCGCACGCATGCTGGGGCGCGCGTTGCAGGATCGGCGCCGCACGCTGAACGGCGCCGCGCCGCCGCCGGGCGCGCGCCCGTTCACGTCGATGTTCTTCGTCACACTCGCGAATCCGCTGACCATCCTGCTGTTCTATGGCTATGCCACCGCAGCGGCCGGTGCGCATCGGCACTGGCTGCTCGGTGCCGCGTGCGTGTTTGCCGGCAGTCTCGCCGGGCAACTCGTGTTCGCGTTCGGCGGCAGCGCAATCGGGCGCATCGTGAAGTCACCGCGATGGCTCGCCGCGAGTCATGTGGTGGCCGCACTGGTCGTGCTCGGTTATGGCGTTGCGGGGATGCTTCGCGTCTAGCGGCTCGAGCGCAGTCGTCGGTCACGATCATTGGCGGAAGATGTGGCGATTTCATATCGAACAACCGAGTAGCATTCCTGATTTTTTTTGTCAGGCGGCATGCGAACCGGGCGTACAACAATCGCGAGACGAAACACCGCCCGCCGTTTCGTAGTCGGGTTCCGCATCGCACACGCGCGTTCTATACTCCCTCGCGCAGTCTCCGAGAGCCGTTCTCACCCAACATCACCGAAACAAGGAACGCCGATGCTGACTCGCTCCATCCTTTCCGCAGCTGCATTCTCGCTTGCCGCCTGTGCGACCGCGCCGTCGATTGCGCAGAACAACCAGGGCAACGATGCGGGCAACGCTGCATTCGCCGAGACCGGTGCACAGGGCCGCCCGGTCAAGGTCATGATCATCACGATGTTCGGTCCGGAAGGCCAGGCATGGCTCGACCGGCTCGGCCCGTGGCGCGACATCACCGTGCCCGGCCTGTCGCCCGACTATCCGGCCGTTCACTGCAACAAGCAGGACGTGTGCGTGGTGACGACCGGCATGGGCTATGCGAACGCGTCCGCGACGATCATGGCGCTCACGTTCTCGCAGCGTTTCGACCTGCGCCGCACGTACTTCCTCGTGTCGGGCATCGCGGGCGTCGACCCCGCGCAAGGCACGGTCGGGTCTGCCGCCTGGTCGAAATACCTGGTCGACTTCAGCCTGCAGTGGGAACTCGATGCGCGCGAGATTCCGGCAGGCTGGAATACCGGCTTTCTCGGCATCAATACGAAGAGCCCGAACGACAAGCCGCCGCTCGACTACCGCACCGAAGTATTCCAGCTCAACCCGCAGCTGACCGATGCCGCGTATGCGCTGTCGCGCAACGTCGCGCTCGCCGACAGCGCGCAGGCCCAGGCCGCGCGCGCGAAGTTCACGTATGCGCCGGCGAACCGGCCGCCGACGGTGATCCAGTGCGACACGTCATCGGGCAATACGTGGTTCTCGGGCACGCTGATCGGCGAGCGCGCGCGCCAGTGGACCAAGATCCTCACCGACGGCAAGGGCACCTACTGCATGACCGCACAGGAAGACAACGCGACCTATGAAGCGCTCAAGCGCGCGGCGAGCGTGAAGCGGGTCGACCTGTCGCGCGTCGCGGTGCTGCGCACGGGTTCCGATTTCGACCGGCCGTATGCAGGGCAGACGAGCGCGGACAATCTGCTGAACTATGCGGACCAGGGTGGTTTCGCCCCGGCGACCGAAAACCTGTACCGCGCGGGCAATCCGCTCGTTCAGGACATCGTCACGCACTGGGGCGAATGGCGCGACGGCGTGCCGCGCCGTTGACGGCCAGCGTCTTCAGCGAGAGATCGACGCGAAGTTCAATGCGCGTGCGGCGCGGAACGGAACGGCGTCCAGACGGGCGTCGTGTCGTCCCAATGATCGAGCGGCGAAGGAAGTTGATCGTTCATCACAGGCTCCTGCAACTAACTGGCTAATCGGGTGTTCGATGGCGGTGTCTCGACGCCGCGCCGCGGATCATCCGCTGCGCGGCGTTGCGCGTTGACCGATGCTCAACGGCCTGCGCCGGCGAGCTGGTTGCCTTCCGGTGTCGGGCGATACGGGCCTTGCGCGAGTTCGAGCCCTTGCGGATACGAATTCGCCTTGCGCAGCCAGGCCAGCGTGCCGTCGCGGCGGGCCTGCTCGACTTCCGCGCTGACTTCGGCGCGCGTGCGCGGGCCGTTGTTGTGCTGCGTGTACCACGACGTGTTCGCGTAGTCGCCGGCGTGCGGGGTGGTCGTATCGGCGAAGGCCGGTGCGGACACGGCAAGTGCGAGGGCGACGGCGGAGAGAAGATGGCGGCGGTTCATGACGTAACTCCTGTGTTGGTCGGAGTCGGCGCGTCGGCGCTTGCTCCGGTCCCGTCAAGCGGGATCTGTTCGATGCGCAACGAGGTGCGCGACAGGGTTTACTCTAGGGGGCCGTTCCGGCGCGATAAATGCGGCTGACGCGAATTGAATTGTCGTGATGGTGGAACAATCGCGATCCGTACTGTCGGCAGGGTTACTCGAAAATCGCGCACAGCCGCCTGCAGCGGGGCTCCCGGCGATGTCGCGCGGCGCGCGCCGTCACGCACGCGGCCGATTGCCGTGCACGGCGCAAAGGTGTGATGCGGATTCAGGAAAGGCGCTGTGCGGGGCGGGGAAGGCGGCACGAACGTGACGCCGCGGCGGCGCGAAGGCAGGACGGCGCGCGGGCCGCACAGCCCGCGCACCGCGGTTCAGACGATTACGCGACCCACTCGTTGATGACCGGCGTGTCGAGCGCCGGTGCGCGCTCGGCTTCCTCGAACGTGCGCTTGCTGCACGTCGCGTCGAGGCTGCCCTTGCCGCTCAGCAGCGGGCAGCGGTCGAACACTTCGGCGATCCAGTCGACGAACACGCGTACCTTCGGCGACAGGTGCCGGCTGTGCGGATACACGACCGAGATCGGCATCGGCAGCGGCTTGAGGCCGGGCAGCACTTCCTTGAGCCGGCCGTCGCGCAGGTGCGGCAGCACCATGAACAGCGGCGGCTGGATCAGGCCGAAGCCTTCGAGCCCGCACGTCACGTACGCATCGGCATCGTTGACCGATACGATGGCGTTCATCTTGACCTCGACTTCCTTGCCGTCGGTCAGGAACGTCCAGTCGATCGTGCGGCCCGTGCGGCTCGAGAAGTAGTTGACGGCCTTGTGGTCGTTCAGATCCTCGATTGTCCGCGGCTCGCCGAACTTCTCGAGATACGCGGGCGCAGCGACCGACACGCACTCGAACAATCCGACCCGGCGCGCAACCAGCGACGAATCCTGCAGCGCACCGACGCGGATCACGCAGTCGACGCCTTCCTGCAGCAGGTCGACCGGCCGGTCGGACAGGCCGAGCTGCAGGTCGATGTCCGGATAGCGCGTGTGGAATTCGCACAGCGACGGAATCACGAGCAGCCGCCCGATCGAGCCCGGCATGTCGATACGCAACTTTCCGTGCGGCTTGCGGTTGTTGTTCTGGAAGCTTGCTTCGGTTTCCTCGACATCGGCGAGGATCCGCACGCAGCGTTCGTAGTACGCGGCCCCGTCCGGCGTGAGCGACAGCCGGCGCGTGGTCCGGTGCATCAGCCGCACGCCGAGGAAGGCTTCGAGATTCTGGATGATCGTCGTGACGGACGCCCGCGGCAGGCTGAGCGACTCTGCTGCCTTGGTGAAGCTGCTTGTATCGACGACGCGAGTAAACACCTGCATGGCCTGAAGCCGGTCCATCACAACCTCCGCAATCTAATTTGCCGCCCGAACGACAAGGCTGCGCTACCTCATGGGTAAGCGCAGCCTGGATTGTTCGGGGGCGTTGAATTGTGTTGCCGGATTATAGGCATTTATCCGGATGTCTGCCGGACCCAGAATTCGTTCCATCTCGAAATGGATGCTGCATCGTCATGGACGCTTCTGAATTCAGCAAATTCCTGAAAGCCGCGTTGCCCGCCGAAGCCAGAGCCGGCGCGGCACTGACGGTCGCGGAGGTGGAAATCCCCGGCTACGCGCAGGACATCGTGCTGCGCCTCTATCGGCGCGCGGACAAGACCGGATTGCCGGTAGTGCTTTACTTCCACGGCGGCGGTTTCGTGCGCGGCACGCTGGATGACGCCGATTTCGCCGCGCGCTTTTTAGCAGAACGCTTACCGGCTCTCGTAGTGTCGGTCGATTATTCGCTCGCGCCGGCCTTTCCTTTTCCGGCCGCGCCGGAGGATGCGTATCGCGCGGCCGTGTGGGCCGCGACGCGCGCCCGCGCGTTCGGCGGCAATCCGAAGAAGATCGGCGTCGCGGGGCATGATGCGGGCGGCCAGCTCGCGAACTGTCTCGCGTTCATCGCGCGCGATCGCGGCGAAGTGTCGATTGCCGCGCAGGCCCTGTTCGGGCCGATGCTCGACCCGAGCATGACGCGCATCGGCGACGCCGAACGCCTTGCATCGGACATCACCGCGCGCGAATGCGCGGCCTGTTATCGCGCCTATCTGCCGCAGGCGGCGCAGCGCATGCACCCGTATGCGGCGCCGCTCGAATCGGTGCGCCTAGCGGGCCTGCCGCCGACGCTCGTCGTCACCGCGCAGAACGACGTGCTGCACGTCGAAGCGGAGAAATATGCGGGCTGCCTGATTTCATCGGGCGTGCTCACGCAGGTGATCCGCTACCCGGACGTCACGCACGCGGCGCTCGCGACGCACGAAGCCGCGCTCGAGGAGGCCGTGCGCTTCTTCCAGTGCCGCTTCCAGGCGCGCCAGCCGAACCGTTCCGAATAACCAGAACCAATCCACGCTTATTGGAGATCCACATGGCCATCCTACGCACCTCCCGCTCCCGAATTGCGACCGCGGCGATCGCGACGCTCGCCGTCGTCGGCCTCGGCACGTTCGGCGCGATGCGCGTGAACGCGAACGCGCCCGAAAAGGCCGCAGCGCCGCTGCCCGAAGTCGACGTCGCGACCGTCGTGCCGCAGACCGTCACCGACTGGCAAGGCTATTCGGGCCGCCTCGAGGCGGTCGAGAAAGTCGACGTGCGCCCGCAGGTGTCGGGCACGATCGTCGCGGTGAACTTCAAGGACGGCGCGCTCGTGAAGAAGGGCGACGTGCTGTTCGTGATCGATCCGCGCCCGTACCAGGCGGAAACCGACCGCGCGGCCGCGCAGCTCGCCGCCGCGCAGGCCCGCAACGGCTACGCGCAGAGCGACTGGCAGCGCGCGCAGCGGCTGATCGGCGACAACGCGATCGCGAAGCGCGACTACGACGAGAAGCAGAACGCGGCGCGCGAAGCGACGGCGAACCTGAAGGCCGCCGAAGCCGCGCTGGAAACGGCGCGCATCAACCTCGGCTATACGCGCATCACCGCACCCGTGTCGGGCCGCGTGTCGCGCGCGGAAATCACGCTCGGCAACGTCGTGTCGGCCGGTGCGTCCGCCGCACCGCTGACGACGCTGGTGTCGGTGTCGCCGATCTACGCGTCGTTCGACGCGGACGAGCAGACCTACCTGCAATACATCAACGGCGCGCGCAACGGCCGCAAGGTTCCGGTCGAGCTCGGCCTCGCGAACGAAACCGGCTACTCGCGCAGCGGCGAGATCGACTCGGTCGACAACCGGCTCGACACGTCGTCCGGGACGATCCGCGTGCGCGCGCGCTTCGACAACGCGGACGGCACGCTCGTCCCCGGGCTCTACGCGCGCGTGAAGGTGGGCGGCAGCGCACCGCACGAGGCGCTGCTCGTCGACGATGCGGCGATCAACACCGACCAGGACAAGAAGTTCGTGTTCGTCGTCGACCAGCAGGGCCGCGTGTCGTATCGCGAAGTGCAGCAGGGCATGCAGCACGGCAACCGGCGCGTGATCGTGAGTGGCCTCGCCGCCGGCGATCGCGTGATCGTGAACGGCACGCAGCGCGTGCGGCCGGGCGAGCAGGTGAAGCCGCACATGGTCCCGATGACGGGCGGCGATGCGCCGTCCGCGCCGCTCGCGGACAACGCGAAGCCGGCCGCACCGGCGAAGGCGGAATCGTAAGCGGCCCGCCGCTTCGATTTCCGCGTTCAACCAGACAGAGCAACCCATGAACATTTCCAAATTCTTTATCGACCGGCCGATCTTTGCAGGAGTCCTATCGGTGATCGTCCTGCTCGGCGGGGTGATCGCGATGTTCCTGCTGCCGATTTCGGAGTATCCGGAAGTCGTGCCGCCTTCCGTGATCGTGAAGGCGCAGTACCCGGGCGCGAACCCGAAAGTGATCGCCGAGACGGTCGCGTCGCCGCTGGAAGAGCAGATCAACGGCGTCGAGGACATGCTCTACATGCAGTCTCAGGCGAACAGCGACGGCAACATGACGATCACCGTCACGTTCAAGCTCGGCACCGATCCGGACAAGGCCACGCAGCTCGTGCAGAACCGCGTGAACCAGGCGCTGCCGCGCCTGCCGGAAGACGTCCAGCGGCTCGGCATCACCACGGTGAAGAGCTCGCCGACGCTGACGATGGTGGTCCACCTGATCTCGCCGGACAACCGCTACGACATGACCTACCTGCGCAACTACGCGCTGATCAACGTGAAGGATCGCCTGTCGCGGATCCAGGGCGTCGGCCAGGTGCAGTTGTGGGGTTCGGGCGACTACGCGATGCGCGTGTGGCTCGATCCGCAGAAGGTCGCGCAGCGCGGACTGTCGGCCGAGGACGTCGTGCAGGCGATCCGCGAGCAGAACGTGCAGGTCGCGGCCGGCGTGATCGGCGCGTCGCCGTCGCTGCCCGGCACGCCGCTGCAGCTGTCGGTGAACGCGCGCGGCCGTCTGCAGACGGAAGACGAGTTCGGCGACATCGTCGTGAAGACGACGCCGGACGGCGGCGTCACGCATCTGCGCGACATCGCGCGCATCGAGCTGGACGCGTCCGAGTACGGGCTGCGCTCGCTGCTCGACAACAAGCCGGCCGTCGCGATGGCGATCAACCAGTCGCCGGGCGCGAACTCGCTGCAGATCTCCGACGAAGTGCGCAAGACGATGGCCGAGCTGAAGCAGGACATGCCGGCCGGCGTCGACTACAAGATCGTCTATGACCCGACGCAGTTCGTGCGCTCGTCGATCAAGGCCGTGGTGCACACGCTGCTCGAAGCGATCGCGCTGGTCGTGATCGTCGTGATCGTGTTCCTGCAGACCTGGCGCGCGTCGCTGATTCCGCTGATCGCGGTGCCGGTGTCGATCATCGGCACGTTCTCGCTGCTGCTGGCGTTCGGGTATTCGATCAACGCGCTGTCGCTGTTCGGGATGGTGCTCGCGATCGGGATCGTGGTCGACGATGCGATCGTCGTCGTCGAGAACGTCGAGCGCAACATCGAGAGCGGGATGAACGCGCGGGCGGCGACCTACAAGGCGATGCAGGAAGTGAGCGGGCCGATCATCGCGATCGCGCTGACGCTCGTCGCCGTGTTCGTGCCGCTCGCGTTCATGTCGGGCCTGACCGGCCAGTTCTACAAGCAGTTCGCGATGACCATCGCGATCTCGACGGTGATCTCGGCGTTCAACTCGCTGACGCTGTCGCCGGCGCTGTCCGCGATCCTGCTGAAGGGCCACGGCGACAAGGAAGACTGGCTCACGCGCGTGATGAACCGCGTGCTCGGCGGCTTTTTCCGCGGCTTCAACAAGGTGTTCCATCGCGGCGCGGAGAACTACGGCCGCGGCGTGCGCGGCGTGCTGTCGCGCAAGACGCTGATGCTCGGCGTGTACCTCGTGCTGGTGGCTGCGACCGTGCTCGTGTCGAAGGTCGTGCCGGGCGGCTTCGTGCCCGCGCAGGACAAGGAATACCTGATCGCGTTCGCGCAGCTGCCGAACGGCGCGTCGCTCGACCGCACCGAGAAGGTGATCCGCGACATGGGTTCGATCGCGCTGAAGCAGCCGGGCGTCGAGAGCGCGGTCGCGTTCCCGGGGCTGTCGGTGAACGGCTTCACCAACAGCTCGAGCGCGGGCATCGTGTTCGTCACGCTGAAGCCGTTCTCGGAACGGCACGGCAAGGCGCTGTCGGCCGGTGCGATCGCCGGTGCGCTGAACCAGCAGTACGGTGCGATCAAGGATTCGTTCGTCGCGGTGTTCCCGCCGCCGCCGGTGCTCGGCCTCGGCACGCTCGGCGGGTTCAAGATGCAGATCGAGGATCGCGGCGCGGTCGGCTACGCGAAGCTGTCGGATGCGACCAACGACTTCATCAAGCGCGCGCAGCAGGCGCCGGAACTCGGCCCGCTGTTCACGAGCTACCAGATCAACGTGCCGCAGCTCAACGTCGATCTCGACCGCGTGAAGGCGAAGCAGCTCGGCGTGCCGGTCACCGACGTGTTCAACACGATGCAGGTGTATCTCGGCTCGCTGTACGTGAACGACTTCAACCGCTTCGGACGTGTGTACCAGGTGCGCGTGCAGGCCGATGCACCGTTCCGTCAGCGCGCGGACGACATCCTGCAGCTGAAGACGCGCAACGACCGTGGCGAAATGGTGCCGCTGTCGTCGCTCGTCACGGTGACGCCGACGTTCGGCCCGGAAATGGTCGTGCGCTACAACGGCTACACCGCAGCCGACATCAACGGCGGCCCGGCGCCGGGCTTCTCGTCGGGTCAGGCGCAGGCCGCGATCGAGCGTATCGCGCATGAAACGCTGCCGCGCGGCGTGCGGTTCGAATGGACCGACCTCACGTACCAGCAGATCCTGGCAGGCGATTCGGCGATGTACGTGTTCCCGATCAGCGTGCTGCTCGTGTTCCTCGTGCTCGCCGCGCTGTATGAAAGCCTGACGCTGCCGCTCGCGGTGATCCTGATCGTGCCGATGAGCATTCTGTCGGCGCTGACGGGTGTGTGGCTCACGCAGGGCGACAACAACATCTTCACGCAGATCGGCTTGATGGTGCTGGTGGGGCTGTCCGCGAAGAACGCGATCCTGATCGTCGAATTCGCACGCGAACTGGAGCACGACGGCAGGACGCCGCTCGAGGCCGCGATCGAGGCGAGCCGGCTGCGGCTGCGCCCGATCCTGATGACGTCGATCGCGTTCATCATGGGCGTCGTGCCGCTCGTCACGTCGACGGGGGCGGGTTCGGAAATGCGCCATGCGATGGGTGTCGCGGTGTTCTTCGGGATGCTCGGCGTGACGCTGTTCGGGCTGATGCTGACGCCGGTGTTCTACGTCGTGCTGCGCACGCTGGCGGGCGGCAAGATCCACGTCGCGGGCAAGGACTCGGCCGGTTATGGCGTGTCGCCTTCCGGTGCGCCGGCTACGGATGCTTGAGGACAACAAGATGGACAACATGCACAACACGAATGGCCTGATGCGCTTCGCGAAGGTGGCGGCCGCGAGCACCCTGCTCGCGACGCTGCTCGCCGCGTGCGCGGTGGGGCCCGACTACAAGCGCCCGGACGTGTCGACGCCCGCGGCGTTCAAGGAAGCGCCGACGCTCGCGGCCGGCGAACAGGCCGGCACGTGGAAGACCGCGGAACCGGCGGACGGCGAGCATCGCGGCGAATGGTGGAAGGTGTTCGGCGATCCGGTGCTCGACTCGCTCGAGTCGCAGGCGCTCGCCGCGAACCAGAACCTGAAGGCCGCGGCGGCGCGCGTCGAGGAAGCGCGTGCGGCGACCCGCACCGCGCGCTCGCAGTGGTTCCCGCAAGTCGGCGCCGGGTTCGGGCCGACGCGCGAAGGGCTGTCGTCGGCGTCGCAGTTCCAGCCGCAGGGCACGGGCCCGACCACCGCGACGCTGTGGCGCGCGCAGGGCACGGTGTCGTACGAGGCCGACCTGTTCGGCCGCGTGAGCCGCAACGTCGAGGCGTCGCGTGCCGACCAGGCGCAGAGCGAGGCGCTGTTCCGCTCGGTGCAGCTCGCGCTGCAGGCGGACGTCGCGCAGAACTACTTCGAACTGCGCCAGCTCGACTCGGACCAGGACCTGTACCGCCGCACGGTCGAACTGCGTGACCAGGCGCTGAAGCTCGTACAGCGCCGCTTCAACGAAGGCGACATCAGCGAACTCGACGTGTCGCGCGCGAAGAACGAGCTGGCGACCGCGCAGGCCGATGCGGTCGGCGTCGCGCGCCGGCGCGCGGCGTCCGAGCATGCGCTCGCGATCCTGCTCGGCAAGGCGCCCGCGGACTTCGCGTTCAAGGAAACGCCGATCGTGCCGGTCGCGGTGAAGGTCCCGCCGGGTCTGCCGTCGGCATTGCTCGAACGCCGCCCGGACGTGTCGGCGGCCGAGCGCGCGATGGCGGCCGCGAACGCGCGGATCGGTCTCGCGAAGTCGGCGTACTTCCCGAAGCTCGATATCACGGGCGCGTTCGGCTATGAGGCGTCGACGCTCGGCAACCTGTTCATGTGGTCGAGCCGCACGTTCCTGCTCGGGCCGTTCGCCGGCACCGCGCTGACGCTGCCGCTGTTCGACGGCGGGCGACGGGCGGCCGGCGTGCAGCAGGCGCGCGCGCAGTACGACGAGCAGGTCGCGAACTACCGGCAGCAGGTGCTCGTCGCGTTCCGCGAGGTCGAGGACAATCTCGCCGATCTGCGTCTGCTCGACGACCAGATTCGCGCGCAGGATGCGGCCGTCAATGCGTCGCGCCGTGCGGCGACGCTGTCGCGGACGCAGTATCAGGAAGGCGAAGTGGCCTATCTCGACGTGATCGACAGCGAGCGGTCGGTGCTGCAGTCGCAGTTGCAGGCGAACCAGCTGACCGGGGCGCAGGCCGTGTCGACCGTGAACCTGATCCGTGCGCTGGGCGGCGGGTGGGGTGCGGTGCCGACGGCGGTCGGCGATGCGGCGTCCGTCAAGGCGGAAGTCGCCGCGCGTTGAAGCAGCGGCCCGCCAGGGGCCGTTCGAGCAGGTGGCTGATCGAAGAAGAACCCCGATTCCGTGGCAACGCGGATCGGGGTTTTTTATTGGCCGTGCGTTATGCCTGCTGTTCGGGCTTCACATCCGTGCGTTCGGCGATCACCACCGCGTAGCGGCCGACCGCATCGGCGATGCGCTGCGCCAGTTCGGGATCGCGCACTGCACGCGCGAGCGTGACGCCACCCGTCAGCAGCGCGAGGAACGCGATCGCGCGATCGTCGTCGGGGGCGTCGCCGAGCCCGGACGACACTTCGTCGACGATCTGCCGCAACGCCTGTTCATAGGCGTCGCGCGTGTCGTCGTCGGCGCGCATCACTTCGGGCGACAGGCTCGGCAGCGCACAGCTTTCGCCGAGCGCGCAGGTGCGCCGCGGCCCGAGATAGAACGACACGAACGGACGCCGCCAGCGCGCGCCATGCTCGGCCTTGAAGATCGCGACGCCTTGCCGGAGCTGGTCGAGACCGGCGAGGACCACGCTGCGGAACGCTTCGCCTTTCGATTTGAAATGCCCGTAGAACGCGCCGTTGGTGACGCCCGCCGCCTTCGTCAGCGGACCGATGCCGGAGCCGCCATAGCCCTCCTGGCGGAACAGGCGGCTCGCCGCCTCGAGAATGCGCGCGCGGGTTTCGTGCTTGTGCTCGACGGAATAACGCATGACAGGCTCGCTTCAGAGCGATCGCTCTTTATCGCTTGAATAGAGAGCGATCAGTGTCTAATGTATAGAGAGTGACTGATATTTATATCACGTCACGATTCCGATGACCTGACCTGGAGAACGTGCGATGCCGATTACGCTGACAGTATCTGAAGGGGTTTTCTCGCAGGAAGACGAAGGGCCGGTATTTGCCGAACTGACCGATGCGCTGCTGGAGGTCGAAGGGCTGACCGGGAATGCGTTCCTGGCGCCGAACGTGATCGGCTCGCTCAATGTGCTGCCGCGTCACCGGACCTTCGTGCATGGTCGCGCGGAGCCCGCGGCATTCGTCGAGCTGAAGCTGCCGGCCGTGGCGCTCGCGGCGCCCGACAAGCAGCGGCAATTCGTCGAACGGGCGACCGCGATCGTGCTGCATCGCGCAGGCGGGCGGCTGACGCCGGCGCAGATCTGGGTGAATGTCGTGCATGCGGTCGACGGCGGATGGGGCATTGCCGGGCGACGGTACGACAACGCTGCGCTCGTCGATTCGATCCAGGGTGCGGCGGCTGGTTCGCATTAACCGCAACTAACGGTCAAACCATCCAGCGTTGACCGACGGTGCGGCGATGATTCGCCGCACCGGTCAGCCGTGATTGCCTTCATTCCGCAGTGCCCGCATCAGTTCGCTGGCCGCCTTGCCGAGCCCCGTGTGTTTCGGCCGCCGCAGATATTCGGGCAGCGGCAGCCCGTTGCGGATGTTCGCGAACACGAGCGGCGCGAGTTCGCCGTCCGTGCTGATAGTGTTCTTCCCGATCTTCACGTTCGCGTACAACTGGTCGTTCGACAGCGTGTTCGGGTTGCCGGATGCGGTGACGCGCAAGCCCGAACCGATCGTTTGACGCGGAGGCGGGCGAAGCGATGCGGGGCAGCCCGTATCGCTTCGTTCAGGAAAGGGGCGGGAAGTGACGGGAAGTGACGGGCGGACCGAATGCCGCCCGCGAGCGTTACGCGGCGACGAACTCGTGCACGTAGCGGTTGAACACGGCGGGGCTCGCCGCGTTCATCCCATGCGACGCACCGGCGACGGTCTGCCGTTGCGCATCGCCGATCCACTGCGACAGCGTGTCGACGTTGTGGCGGAACATCTTCGGGCTGCGCTGGCCGTCGATCAGCAGCGTGCGGCATGCGATATCGCCGGCCGTGTGCTGCGAATACGCGGGCAGCGGATCCTGCAGCTGCTTCGGCAGCGTGCTCGCATTGTCGATCGCCATCGTGCGAAAGCGCGACGTGCTCTTCTTCCATGCGCCGGGCAGGCTCACCGAGTCGACGAACATCTCGAGGCCGGCTTCCACTTCGCCTTGACCGATCAGGTTCACGGCCTGCGTGCGCAGCGCGATCGCGGCGGCCGGCAGCGCGGCTTCGCGCACGCCCGGCTGTTGCAGCGGGCCGCCCGGATCGGCGAGCGTCAGCGTGTCGACGAGCTGCGGATGCTGGCGCGCGACGTTGAACGCGACGCTGCCGCCACGCGAGTGGCCGACGAGATGCACGGGGCCGAGATCGAGCGCGTCGATGAATTCGGCGAGCTCGTCGACGTGGTTCTGCCAGCTGAACTCGTCCTGGATGCCCGCCTCGACGGCCGGCCAGTAATGGCTCAGGCTCGGCGCGATGCAGCGGTAGTGGGCCGACAGCGACGCGAGTTGCGGATCCCAGTAACGGTAGTCGCACAACGATCCGTGCACGAACACCATCGGTGCGCCGCTGCCCCGCTCGACATACGGCAGGCTGATGCCTGACGAAAGCGTCGCAAATTGCAGGTCGGGGTTCGCGAGCACCGAAGGCTCGATTCGCATGTTCATGACTGAAAACTCAATGGGTGCGTCATCACGTCGCAACTATGCCTCACGGCAAGCTGCAAGGAAAACGCATAATTTTCATCGTGACGATCAATTTTATTGATGGCTCGGCTGAAAACCCTTGTCGCAGCGTGGGGAAGTGCCGAAGGCTCAAATCGTCTGATGATTTATTTGACGGCTGAAAGCGCGTGTGAACGCCTGCGCAAGCGCGCATCCGGGCGGGCGAAAACGGGAGAAAGGGCCGCCGAACGCGACCCGCGCATCACCGCACCGCCAGCGCGGGCGCGGTCTGAAGCTCGACGGGAAGGTCGTTGTCGGCGGCGAACTGCATCGCGAAGTCGAACGCGTCGGCGCATACGTCGCGCAATTCGTCCGACACGAACAGGCATTTGGCGCCGCCATCGACGACCGGCATCGCGAGCCGCGACAGCGCGCACGGATAGCCGGGCCGCCGCTCGCCGACGAACAGCGTGATGACACCCGCGAGGCGCTCAGGCCAGTCGCTCGGTCGGAAGGTTTTCCGCGCGCGGGTGACGCCGCGGATCAGGTGGCCGGTGATGCGGCCGCGTTCGGTGATGTCGATGCGATCCATGCTGTTCTGCGTATCCTCGTTCGCGTCATTCGCCACCGTCGGCCGCCGCGTCGCCGCGCGCGGGAATCCGCAGGTTGCGCAGCTTGTGATAAAGCGTCTTCTTCGGCATGCCGAGCGCGACGCTCGCGTCCGCCACGTTGCCGTTGTGACGCCGCAGCATGTCTTCGATCAGCATCCGCTCGAAATACGCCATCTGCTCGGCAAGCGTGCCGCCGGCCGCCGGCGCGCCGCCGGACGACAGCAGGCTGTCGCCGGTCAACCCGAGCACGAAGCGATCGGCCACGTTCTGCAATTCACGCACGTTGCCGGGCCATGCATGCGTCATCAGTTCGGACACCTGCGCAGCCGTGACGACCGGCGCCGGTTGCCCGAAGCGCCGTGCGGCCGCGAGCACGAAATGCTCGAACAGCAGCGGCACGTCCTCGCGCCGCTCGCGCAACGGCGGCAGCTCGATCTGCGCGACGTTGAGCCGATACAGCAAGTCCGCGCGGAAGCGCCCGTCGGCCGCGAGTTCGGCGAGATCGGCCTTCGATGCGGCCACCACGCGGCAGTCGACCGGAATCAGCTCGTTCGCGCCGAGCCGCTCGACCACGCGCTCCTGCAGCACGCGCAACATCTTGATCTGCAGCGGAATCGGCATCGTCTCGATCTCGTCGAGGAACAGCGTGCCGCCGTGCGCCCATTCGATCTTGCCGATGCGCTTCTTGATCGCGCCGGTGAATGCGCCGGCCTCATGGCCGAACAGCTCGCTCTCGAATACCTGCTCGGGCAGGCCGCCGCAATTCAGCGCAACGAAATGCGCATCGCGCCGTCCGCCGAAGTCGTGCAGGCTGCGTGCGATCAGTTCCTTGCCGGTGCCCGTCTCGCCGGTGATCAGCACCGACACCGACGTATCGGCGAGGCGCAGGATCTTCTTGCGCACGTCGGCCATCGCGGGCGACTTGCCGAGCACGAACGCCTCGATGCCCTGCCAGTTGTTCAGCGCCGCGCGCAGCCCCTGCACCTCGAGCGTCAGGCGGCGCTTCTCGACCGCGCGCGCGACGCGCCCCGCGATCACGTCCGACGAGAACGGCTTCTCGATGAAGTCGTACGCGCCGTCCTGCATCGCGCCGACGGCCGTCGAGATGTCCGCGTGGCCGCTGATCAGCACGACCGGGATCTGCGCATCGATGGCCATCACGCGGTCGAGCAACTGCAGCCCGTCGATGCCGGGCATCCGCACGTCCGACACGATCACCAGCGGCGCGCCGGGCGCGACGTGCGCGAGCGCGTCGGCGGCCGAAGCGAATGCGTCGACCGGGAACCCGGCGAGCGCGACGGCCTGCTCGACGCCGATCCGGACGTTTTCATCGTCCTCGACGACCAGCACGCGAATCTCATCTTCCATGCTCTATCCTCTGTTGCGGCGTCGCCGCCGCGAATTCGATACTGAACTGCGCGCCGCCTTCGTCGCGGTTCGTCGCGGCGATCTTCGCGCCGAACGCCTCGACGATGCGCGACGTGATCGCGAGGCCGAGCCCGAGGCCCTGGCCGCGCGGCTTGGTCGTGACGAACGGCTCGAACAGGTGCGGCAGCACGTCGGGCGCGATGCCCGCGCCGCTGTCGGCCACCGAGAAACGCACGCGGCCGGCGTCGTCCGGCCCGGCGGCTTCGATCACAATGCGCCGCACCGGCGCGTCGTGCACCGCGTCGAGCGCGTTGCCGAGCAGGTTCACGATCACCTGCTGCAACTGGCTCGATTCCGCGGACACCGTCGTGCCGGGCGCGATGTTCACGTCGAGCTGCACGCCTTCGTCGCGGATCCGCGCATCGTAGATGAGGCGCGCATGCGCGACGGCCTCGTTCAGCGACACGGCGACGCGCTCGACGTCGGGCTTGCGCGCGAAGGTCTTCAGCTCGCCGGTGAGCACGGCCATGCCGTCGACGAGCTTGCCGATCCGTTCGAGATTCGCATACGCCGGCGCCGGCTGGCCGCGCTCGAAGAACGTGCGCGCGTTGTCGCACAGCGTGCGGATCGCGACGAGCGGCTGGTTCAGCTCGTGCGTGAGGCCCGCGGCCATCTGCCCGAGCACCGCGAGCTTGCCCGCGTGCACGACTTCCTGTTGCGACGCGCGCAGCCGCTGCTCGGTGCGCTCGCGCTCGACGATCTCGCGCTGCATCCGCTCGTTCGCCGCCGTCAGCGCGGCCGTGCGTTGCGCGACGGTCAGTTCGAGCCGGTCGTTCGCGCGGCGCAGCGCATCCTGCGCGTTCAGCCGCGCGACGATCGCCCGGCGCCGCTGGATCGCGTAGCCGGCCAGCAGCGCGGCGATCAGGAACGCGCCGGTGACGAACGCGAACGCGGTCTGCTGCTGGCGCCGCGCGCCGGCGATGTCGAGCAGCACCATCAGCGAATCACCGGCCTGCGGCGCGGGCCGCGACATCACGAGATAGCGCGTGCTGCGGCCGGCGTGACGCGGATCGGGGAACGTGCCGAACCATGCGGCGGCGCTGCGGTCGCCGAGGTGGCGGTAGGGCAGCATGTCGACCGTGCGGCCCGCGTATTGCCGCGACGCCTGGATGTCGCGCTGCTGCTGCGCGGTGATCGGGCGCAGCGCGGTGAACTTCCACGCCGGCTCGGTCGAGATCACGACCACGCCGTTGCCGTCGACCACCATCGCGGCGACGCCCGGCGCGCGCCACGCGGATTCGAGCGGGTCGACGCTGATCTTCACGGCCGCCGCGCCGATCGGCACGCCACCGTCGCGCACCGCGCTCGCGAAATAGACGCCCGGCACGCCGGTGTTGGTGCCGATCCCGAAGAAGCGGCCGCTGCCGTGCGCCAGGGCATCCTTGAAGTACGGCCGGTACGACACGTTGGTGCCGACGAAGCTGATCGTCTCGTTCCAGTTGCTGGCGGCGATCACTTCGCCCTGCAGGTCGATCACGTCGACGGCGCCGCTGCCCGCGTCGCGGTTCACGGCTTCGAGATACGTGTCCACCGTGTGCGCGAGCGCGGGCCGGTCCTGTGGCGCGGCCCGCAGCAGCGCGCGCACGCCGTCTTGCCGGGCGACCAGGCCGGGCAGGATCTCGAAGCGGCCGAGTTCGCTCTTCAGGCTCGACGCGTACAGGTCGAGCCGGTGCGCGCCGGTTTCCTCGAGCGCGTCGATCGCGCGTTCCCACGCGAAATCGACCGCCGCGCCCGCCACGCCGACATACAGCACGGCGGCCGACGCCCAGCCCCACCACGGGATTCCCTTGAAGCTCTTCTGCACGTTCGCCCTCATCGATGCCCGCAACCGGCCGTCCGAGACGGTCCGTCCGAGACCGGCCGTCCGCAACTCCGGCCGTCCCAAACGCCCCGCCACAACGACGCGCGCCGCGCGCCGGCAAGGCCGGCGGCGGCGCGTGCGAAGCAGCCTGCGCGACGGTGCGCGCAGCGGCGCGTCATCCGAAGTGCGCGACCAGGATCAGCGTCACGGTGACGACGATCGCGCCGCCGATGCGCGTGGCGATCTGCGCGAACGGCATCAGCTGCATCCGGTTCGCAGCGGTCAGGATCGCGACGTCGCCGGTGCCGCCTTGCCCGCTGTGGCAGGCGTTCACGATTGCGGTGTCGATAGGGTACATCTTCAGCAGGCGGCCGACCACGAAACCGGTGCCCATCAGCGTCGCGACGGTCGACACGATCGTGACGACGTTGACGATCGTGAAGGCGGCGGTCAGCTTGTCCCACGGCGTCATCGCGACGCCGATCGCGAACAGCAGCGGATACGTGACGGCGGTCGAGAAGAACTTGTAGACGACGAACGCGCCTTCCTGCAGCGGCGGCGACACCGCGCGCGCGAGCTTCACCAGCACCGCGAGGAACAGCATCGCGACCGGCGCGGGCAGGCCGAACAGCTTGTGCGCCATCAGGCCGACGAGGTACAGCGTGATCGCCGTGATGCCGGCGCCCGCGATGTGCGTGACGTCGACGTGGCCGCGGATCTCCTCGCTTTCCGGCGTCATGTCGCCGCTTTCGCCGACCTGCAGGCGACCGTTGCCGGTCAGGTGCGGCAGGCGCTTGCCGAGCATGTCGAGCGCGCCCGACAGGATGATCGCGGTCAGGCTGCCGAGCATCACCGGCGGCAGCACCATCGCGAACATCTCGCCCTGCGGCAGGTGCATCAGTTCCGAATAGCCGATCGACAGCGGAATCGCACCTTCGCCGACGCCGCCCGCCATGATCGGCACGACGATGTACAGCAGCGTGTGGCGCGCGCCGAGGCCGAGCACGGTGCCGACCGCCGTGCCGACGATCGCGGCCGCGACCGAACCGGCGGCGAGCGGAATGAAGATCTTCACGAAGCCCTGGATCAGCACGCGGCGGTCCATGCTCAGGATGCTGCCGACGATGATCGACGCGATGAACAGGTACAGGAAGTTGGTCGACTTCGTGAACTCGACGGTGAGGTTCAGCACCGGCTTCGGCAGCACGTGGTAGTAGGTGAGCGCCGACGGCACGAAGGTCGCGAAGATCGCGGCCGCGCCGATGTTGCGCAAGAGCGGCAGGCGCTTGCCGAGTTCCGCGCAGGTGAAGCCGAAGAACGCGAGCACGGCGATCGCCATCGAGATCTCGCCGGGCACCTTGCCCGTCACCGCGAAGCCGACGATCAGCCCGAACAGGATCACGTAGACCGGCAGCGGGATGATGCCGATGCGGATTTCCATCAGCTTCCACCAGCCTTCCGGCCAGAAGCGTGTGCGCGTGGCGGGACCGGCTTCGGCAAGTGCCTCCGGACGGGATTGGGTGGGGATTGAGGTCTGCAAGACGTGTCTCCTGATGTTTGGAATGCCCGCATTGCTACGCGGCATCGTGTGGCGTCTATTAATGCAACCCCCGTGCCAAGCATCCCGGCCTGCCGGAATATTTTTAGGGCATTGATTTATAAGGATTTTGTTTCGTCTGTGGAAAGGATGGCAGCACTCGGCTGGCCGAGATTTCGGAATTCGCCCGGCGGGCAGGCCGAGATTTCGGCCCGATGGCCGGCGGGGCGCCCGCCCGCGCATCGGACGCGCGCCCTGGCGCCATATCGCCGCACGCGATTTTCTTCGCACAATCGCTTCGTAGACCGCCTTCCTGCCGCTCTCTATCATCGGCTGATCTTTTTCCGATGTGACGACGACTGTCCGGAGAACGCCCGCGCGTTCGCCGCGGCGCCGCTCATCCGTCGATACCGTCTTTGGACAGGAGAGTGGTTCCCATGCTGCATGCCGTTTTTTCCGCCCGCTTTTCCTCCGGCCGCGTGGCCCGCCTGCTGGCAGCCGCGCTGCTCGGCGTCCTGATGCTGAACGGCGCCCGTGCCGACACCGCGCCGCTGAAGGTCGGCATCTCGACGAGCCCGCAGATCGACGCGCTGAAGATTGCCGCGAAGGAGGCGAAGGAGCAGGGCCTCGACGTGAAGATCGTCGAGTTCACCGACTGGAATACGCCGAACGCGGCGCTCGCGAACAAGGACATCGACGTCAACTATTTCCAGCACATCCCGTTTCTCGAGAACGCGAAGAAGCAGGGCGGTTACAACTTCGTGTCGATCGCGCCGGGCACGATCATGAAGATCGGCCTCTACTCGAAGAAGGTGAAGCGCTTCGACGAGCTGAAGGACGGCGCGCGTGTCGCGATCGCGAACGACCCGGTGAACGGCGGGCGCGGGCTGCTGCTGCTGCAGCGCGCGGGCCTCATCACGCTGAAGCCGGGCGCCGACTACCGCGCGACGACGCACGACATCGTGTCCAACCCGAAACACCTGAAGATCATCCCGCTCGAAGCGTCGCAGCTCGCGCGCTCGCTCGACGACGTCGACCTCGCACAGGGCTATCCGAGCTTCATCAAGCTCGCCGGCACGACCGACCCGAACAGCGCGCTGCTGTTCGACGGCACCGAGAACAAGAACTTCGCGATCCAGTGGGTCGTGCGGCCCGAGAGCGTGAACGACGCGCGCATCCGCAAGTTCATCGCGATCTACCAGCATTCGCCGGCGGTGCGCCGTGCGCTCGACAACGCGTTCGGCTCGCTGTACGCGATCGCGTGGTGACGGAGGCGACATGACGACGGCGAACCGCAAGAAGATCCTGCTCAACGCGTTCAACATGAACTGCGTCGGGCACATCAACCACGGGTTGTGGACGCATCCGCGCGACCGCTCCGCGCACTACACCGATCTGGACTACTGGGCCGATCTCGCGAGGACGCTCGAACGCGGCAAGTTCGACGGGATCTTTCTCGCGGACATCGTCGGCGTGTACGACGTGTTCGGCGGCGGCCCGGACGCCGCACTGCGCGAATCGGTGCAGGTGCCCGTCAACGATCCGCTGCTGCTCGTGCCCGCGATGGCGCAGGTCACGCAACATCTCGGCTTCGGCGTGACCGCGAACCTGACCTACGAGCCGCCTTACCTGTTCGCGCGCCGCATGTCGACGCTCGATCACCTGACGAAGGGGCGCATCGGCTGGAACATCGTGACCGGCTATCTCGACAGCGCCGCGCGCGGGATGGGCCTCGCACAGCAGATCGGCCACGACGATCGCTACGAACGCGCGGACGACTACATGGACGTCGTCTACAAGCTGTGGGAACAGAGCTGGGACGACGACGCGGTGATCCGCGACGCGCAGGCGCGCGTGTTCGCGCAGCCGGGCAAGGTGCGGCGCGTGAAGCACGACGGGCCGTTCTATTCGGTCGACGCGATCCACCTGAGCGAGCCGTCGCTGCAGCGCACGCCGGTGCTGTACCAGGCCGGCTCGTCCGCGCGCGGCGTCGAGTTCGCGGGGCGGCATGCGGAGTGCGTGTTCGTGAACGGGCAGAGCAAGGCCGCGGCGCGCGCGGCGGCGCTGGATATTCGCGCAGCCGCCGCGCGGCAGGGCCGCGATCCCGCATCGATCAAGATTTTCGCGGGCGTGAGCGTCGTGACCGCCGAAACCGAGCGGCTCGCGCGCGAGAAGTTCGACGAATACCGGCGCTATGCGAGCCCGGAAGCCGGCCTCGCGCATTTCGCGAGCTCGACCGGCATCGATTTCGCGAAGTACGGCCTCGACGAGCCGATTTCGTACGTGAAGACCGACTCGATCCAGTCGGCCGTCGACGCGATCTCGCGCAAGAGCACGACCGGCATGTGGACCGTGCGCCGGATGCTCGAACAGATGTCGCTCGGCGGCCGCTATGCGCCGATCGTCGGCTCGCCGTCGCAGGTCGCGGACGAACTGCAGTCGTGGATCGACGAGACGGGCATCGACGGTTTCAACCTGACGCGCACCGTGATGCCCGAATCGTTCGAGGATTTCGTCGACTGGGTCGTGCCCGAGCTGCAGAACCGCGGCATCTACAAGGAAGACTACGATCCCGCGCCGACGCTGCGCGAGAAGCTGTTCGGCGCCGGCGCGCGGCTGCCCGCGTGGCACACGGGCGCACAGCACCGGCCGGCCGCCGTGCCGGCGCCCGAACCCAGGCATCCCGCGCATGCGTGAACGTGACGGAGCGAAGCGATGACGCAATTGTTCGATACGCTGGGTTTCATCGAGGCATCGGCCGTGCGGGCCGGTGCGGGTGCGGACGTGCATGACGCGCATGATTCGCGTAACGCAGCGGCCGCGCGGGCCGACGGCGCCGCCGCCGTGTCGTTCGCACACGTCGGCAAGGTGTTCGCGACGTCGCGCGGCCAGGCCGCCGCGTTGCGCGACGTGACGCTCGACGTGCGGCGCGGCGAGGTGTTCGGCATCATCGGCCGCAGCGGTGCCGGCAAGTCGACGCTGCTGCGGCTCGTCAACGGCCTCGAACGTCCGAGTTCGGGCAGCGTGCGCGTGCAGGGCGTCGACGTCGGCGCGCTCGACGAGGACGGGCTCGTCGCGCTGCGGCGTCGCACCGGCATGGTGTTCCAGCATTTCAACCTGCTGTCGGCGAAGACGGTGTTCGAGAACGTCGCGCTGCCGCTGAAGATCGCCGGCGTGCCGAAGGCCGAGCGCACGCGCAAGGCCGAGGCGCTGCTCGATCTCGTCGGGCTGACCGCGAAACGCGACGCGTATCCGGCGAGCCTGTCGGGCGGCCAGAAGCAGCGCGTCGGCATCGCGCGGGCGCTGGTGCACGACCCGGAGGTGCTGCTGTGCGATGAGGCGACGTCGGCGCTCGACCCCGAGACGACGCAATCGATCCTCGCGCTGCTCGCCGACATCAACCGCCGCCTCGGACTGACGATCGTGCTGATCACGCACGAGATGGAAGTGATCCGCGCGGTGTGCGACACGGTCGCGGTGATCGAGCAGGGCGAGGTCGTCGAAACGGGCCCGGTGTGGCGCGTGTTCGGCGATCCGCGCCACGGCGCGACGCGCGCCCTGCTCAGCACGCTCGTGCACGACCTGCCGGCCGAACTCGCCGCGCGCGTGCAGCCGTTGCCCGAGCTGGCCGCGCTGCCCGACGGCGCGCAAGTCGTGCTGGACGTCCGTTATACGGGCGAAAGCGGCGGCGAGCCGGACGTCGGCGCGCTCGCGGCGGCGCTCGGCGGCTCGGTGCGCTTCCTGCACGGCGGGATCGAGCGCATTCAGGGGCATGCGCAAGGGCGCCTCGTGATCGCGGCGTCGCCGCGCGCGGACGACGCCGGCCACCCGCCGGCACGCGGCGGCGCGGTCGCCGCGTTGCTCGAGCGCGCGCGCCGCCACGCGAATCATGCGGAGGTGCTCGGCTATGTTTGAACTCTGGTGGCCCGAACTGCTCGACGCGATCCGCGACACGCTGTCGATGGTCGCCGCGTCGGCCGCGATCGCCGCGCTGATCGGCATCCCGCTCGCGGTGATCCTGGTGACGACCGCGCCCGGCGGCATTTACGCGCGGCGTGGCCTGAACGCGGTGCTCGGCGCGCTCGTCAACGTGTTCCGCTCGACACCGTTCATCATCCTGCTCGTCGCGCTGCTGCCGTTCACGCGCGTGCTGATCGGCACGACGATCGGCGTGTGGGCGGCCGTCGTGCCGCTGTCGATCGCGGCGATTCCATTCTTCGCGCGGATTGCGGAAGTGAGCCTGCGCGAAGTGGATCGCGGGCTGATCGAGGCGGCGCTCGCGATGGGCGCGAAACGCCGCCACATCGTGTGGCACGTGCTGTTGCCGGAGGCGTTGCCCGGCATGCTCGGCGGTTTCACGATCACCGTCGTCGCGCTGATCGGCTCGACCGCGATGGCGGGCGCAGTCGGCGCGGGCGGGCTCGGCGATCTCGCGATCCGCTATGGCTATCAGCGTTTCGACACCACCGTCATGGTGACCGTGATCGTAATCCTGATCGCACTCGTTTCGGCCGTGCAAATCACGGGCGACCGCCTGGTCCGACGCGTGACCCGGCGTACCTGAGCGGCGCCACGAGCGCCGGCTCTTTTCATTGAAGACCCTGAGAGAACGATACCCATGACCTTGCCCATCGGCGCGCCGCGCGAATGGAACGGACAATTCGAGGAAGCCCTGTTTCTGGACGTCGCACGACGCCATCGCCCCGGCTTCCCTGACAAACTGGCGACGCCGCCGCGCGAGCCGCACGGCGCGGACGAGCTCGCCGCCGTCGCCGACTACTACACGAAGATGGCGTCGCACGACCTGTTCATCGTGCAGGTCGTCGCGAAGGCGATCGACACGCTGTTTCGCGATGACCCGCATTTCCAGCTGATCCTGTCGCGCCAGCTCGGCGACGACGGCGCGCACGCGGTGATCGGGCGCGAGCGCGTGACCGAACTGACGGGCCGCGATCCGCTGCCGAAGGTCGAGCGGCTCGTCGCCGCGCACTGGGAACGCATCGGCGACATCGCGGTGCGCGACGTCGCGGGCTTTCTCGCGTTCGAATGGCATTACGAGCTGCACATCCTCGCGAAGCTGTGGATCCAGCGCAAGACCGGCCGCATCGCCGACGGCGCGATGCGCGAGCACGGCGAGAACCGGATCCGTCCGGACGAGGAGTGGCATCGCGTGCAGATCGTCCAGTGGTGGTTCGACACGTTGAACGCGCTGCCGCCCGCCGAGCGCGACGCGCTGGTCGACCGCGTGATCGCGGCCGACGAGGAAACCCAGGCGCGGCTCGACGGTTATCTGCATGACGAATACGCGCACACCGCGCACGTGTTCGGTGCGGATATCGCCGAATACCGCGCGATCTACGACGACTGGCGGCGCGAGATCCTGTCGCGGCTGACCGGCCGCCGGCTCGGCGCGCTGGTGCCGTTGTCGGGCGAAATCGTTGCGCACGAAACCGTTGCACAGGAAGCCGTCGCATGAACGATCCCCGCGGCCCGGCGACGCTGGCGCCGGAAATCGACGCACGCGCGCTCGACGCCGATGCGCTGGCGCGTGCGATCGACGCGCTGCGTGCGACGGCTGCCGAGCGCGACCGCGCGGGCGGTCACGCGGCCGACGAAAAGCAGCGGCTCGCCGACGCGGGCCTGCTGACGCTCGCGGTGCCGCGCGAATTCGGCGGACAGGAAGCCGAGTGGCCGGCGATCTACGACACGATCCGGCGGATCGCGCGCGTCGACAGCGCGCTCGCGCATCTGGTCGGGTTCCAGATCCTGCAGGTGGTGAGCGTCGACGTGTGGGGCAGCGCGGCGCAGCGCGAACGCTATCTGCGCGGCACGGTCGAGCATCGCTGGTGGTGGGGCAATGCGGTCAACCCGCTCGACACGCGGCTCGCGGCGACCGCGACGCCGGACGGCGGCTACCGGCTCGACGGCGTGAAGGGCTTCTGTTCGGGCACGCGCGGCTCGCAGCGGATGACCGTGTCCGCGCACGATCCGGAAACGGGCCGCGCCGTGTTCGGCGTGGTGCCGACCGATCGTGACGGGATCACGGTCAACGAGGACTGGGATCCGATCGGCCAGCGCCAGACCGACAGCGGCAGCGTGCGCTTCGACGGCGTGACGCTCGCGCCGGACGAGGTGCTGCACCGCTCCGAGACGCCGCCGACGCCGCGCGCGACGCTGCGCACGCTGGTGTCGCAGCTCGTGCTGACGAACCTGTTCGTCGGGCTCGCGGAAGGCGCGCTGGCCGAGGCGCGCGACTACGTGCTGAAGCACGGCCGGCCGTGGATCAACGCGGGTGTCGCGCAGGCGAGCGACGATCCCTATACGCTGCAGCGCTTCGGCGACATGCGCGTGCAGGCGGTCGCGGCGGCGGCGCTCGCCGACCGCGCGGCCGTCGCGTTGCAGCGCGCATGGTCGCGGCATGACGCGCTGACGGCCGACGAACGGGCCGAGGTGGCACTCGCCGTGTCGGACGCGAAGATCGTCGCGCAGCGCGCGGCGCTCGAGAACGGCGAGGCGCTGTTCGACACGTGCGGCGCACGTGCGACGGCCGCATCGCTCGGCCTCGACCGCTTCTGGCGCAACGCGCGTACGCATACGCTGCACGATCCGCTCGACTATCGGCTGCGCGACGTCGGCCGGTTCGCGCTGACGGGGGAATTGCCGCAGGCGTCGCTTTATACGTAGCGTCGGCAAACCGTCCGGCGTCGCCATGCCGCTCGGTGCGGCTTGCCGGCGATAGCCGACGCCCGCGCCCGCGTCCTTGCGGGACTTCGGCATTTCTGCGCGAACCGTGCAATCACCATTCCGCTGCGCTCGCACCCGGCCGCCAGCCGATGATGGCGCAGCGCATTCAGTCGGTACGACCCGGGAAGATCGCGTAAACCTTCCCCGAAGGCGCCTGTACGACCGACGCACCATCGGCGATCGGTCCCGTGTTTTTGTCGACCGCGTGCTGGCGCCCGGGTGTCCTGAAGCGCCACGCACCGGGGTAGTCTTCGCGCAGCCCGCGCACCCCGAACGTGACTTCGGTGCCGGCCGGGTAGGCGATGTTACCGACGCTCGCCGCACGCGCCAGCGTCGCGTAGTCGAACGCGAGAACGGTGCGTTCCCGATCGAGTCGCAGTTCGGGGTGACGCAGCGGTAGCGATGACAATTCGAACACGTCGCCTTCCGCGACCCTGATCTCCCAATAGTCGTTGTCGCGCATGCCGTCCCCATAGGTGGTGGTGCTTCTCATGACGCGCGACCCGGCGGGTACGACACCGCCGGCCACGCGATTGCCGTCAGCCAGGTGGCATGACCAGAGCGTCCTGGTCCGCGCATCGTTGCGCAGCACGATCTTCAGCGGCGCTTTCGAACCGCAGGTCCAACCATCGATCGTCCGGGGCCTGGTGGTGGTGAGCGTCAGTGCGGTGAGGGTGGCGAGGTCCCGGTCGTTGCGCGGCGCTTCATCGTCGAATTCCGTCCCGACCGTCAGCGCGACGGCCGCAATGCCGTAGACATCGACCGCATGCGGAAACTCGGCTTTCTCGATCGAGTTCATGTCGCCGGCAGTCGAGAGCGACAGCCGCGTGCCGGGCGGCATGTCGATGCCCAGCAGACGCTCGCTCTTCACGAGCGCGGGATGCTTCGCGGCCTCTTCCTTTCTGATGTTCGCCTCGGCCTGCAGCCCGATCGCCACCATCGAGACGACGAAGCTGCTCGTCACGCACAGGGCGGCGAAGATGGCGGTGGAGCGTCGCCGATATACACGAAACGATCGTCGTACAGGCGGAAACAGCGCCAGCGCAACGATCCAGAGCACGACTGAGACGGCCGCCAGAAACGAAATGCCGAGAACGATGAAGAAGGTGCCGGAGAAAATCGGAGCGGGAATCATGAGACAGGCGAACGACCGAGCGGAATCATTGTTGGAATGGCCGCGGTAGACCGGGGCGTGCCGGCATCGTCAAGTGAAGGGTGCCGCCGCCGGCGTGGCCCGGGTGGCGAACGACATTTCAGGATCTTGTACGAACGGACGTCATTGTAGTGTTCTGGCGCCTGATCCGAAGACAGCGGTGCGCACACCGTTGTCTTTTCGCCTGCCTAGATCGGCAGACGCACCGTCTGCTTGATGCGCTTCAGCGGAATCTCGGTTTCGACGTTGCGTACGCCTTCGATCTGCGTGAGCGTCTCCATCTGAAAGCGCTGATAGTCGTCGAGATCCTTCGCGATGACGCGCAGCAGATAGTCGTAGCTGCCGGCCATCAGATGGCATTCGAGCACTTCCGGCGCCTGCTCCATCTCGCGCGCGAAGCGCTCGACGGTCGTCTTGTCCTGGCGTTCCAGCGTGACGCGCACGAAGGCCGTGAACCGCAGCTCGACGGCCGCCGGGTTCAGCAGGGCGACGTACGCGTCGATCACGCCCTGTTCCTCCAGCAGGTGAACGCGGCGCAGGCAGGGCGTGGGCGAGAGGCCGGCCTGCTGCGCGAGTTCGGCGTTCGTCTGGTTCGAGTTCCGTTGCAGCGCACGCAGAATGCGCCGATCGATGGCATCCAGCTTGATTGGCATTTTTGACTACCGATGAAGTCGATATTGGAGAATAACGCCAAATCGTGCCTCGAAAGTAGCCGACTTCGCAGCCATTCTCCACGGCAAGTTGCCGATAATCCGATGACTGCCCGGCTCATCGGACGCGCGCGATTCCCGCCCGTCCCGCCTGGCGCCGCTTTCAGGAGAGTTCCGATGCCGCACGTAGCCTGGTTGCCGTTCATGGCCACTTCCCTTCTGATCATTCTGACGCCGGGCCAGGACATGGTGCTCGTGATGTCGCGCACGCTATCCGGCGGCACGCGGGCGGGCCTCGTGACCGCGGCGGGCGTCAGCGTCGGGCTGCTCGTGCATACGATGCTCGCGACGCTCGGGCTGGGTGCGCTTCTTCAGGCATCCGAATGGCTGTTCACTGCGTTGAAGATGATCGGCGCGCTGTATCTGCTGTACCTCGGCATCACGCTGCTGCGGTCGTCGGGCGAGCTGACGCTCGCGAGCGGTCGCGACGCGCCGGCGTCCGGGTTGCGCACGTTCGCGCAAGGCGCGCTGTCCAACGTGTCGAATCCGAAGGTCGCGCTGTTCTATCTCGCATTCCTGCCGCAGTTCGTCCCCGCGGGCGCCGCGCATCCGATGCTGTCGCTGTTCGTGCTCGGCACGACGTTTGCCGGCCTGACGTTTCTCGTCAAGGGGCCGGTCGCGCTGTTCGCCGGCCTGCTGTCGACGTCGATCCGGCGCAATCCGCGCATCCTGAGCCGCATGCACCGGGTGAGCGGCGCGGTCCTCCTCGGGCTGGGCGTGAAGCTGGCGTTCGAGCGTCGTTGACGATGCTCACTGCGCCGGCAACGCGTCAGCCAGCGCGCGCATCGCGTCCGCCGTCTCCGGATTCGCCGGGAAAAACGCCTCGATCGCGAGCTCCGACAGCGTGACGTCGACCGGCGTGCCGAACACCGTCGTCGTGCTGAAGAACGTCAGTTCGCCGGCTGCCGTGCGCAGCCGCAGCGGCACCGCGATGTCCGCGTAGTCGGCGCGTGCCTGCGTGTCGGCGGGCTGGCCGGCCGGTGCCGGATAGTTCGCGAGTTCGTCGCGCAGCGCATGCAGCGTGCGATCGCCGCTCGCGTCGATCTGCCGTTGCAGCCGGTGCAGGATATGCGCGCGCCATTCGTGCCAGTTGACGATCTGCGGCGCGAGGCCGTCCGGATGCAGGCTCAGCCGCAGCACGTTGACGGGCGGCCGCAGGAGCGCCGGATCGGCCTGCGCGACCAGCGCGCCGAGCATCCGGTTCGCGGCGAGCAGCGTCCAGTGGCGATCCACGGCGAGCGCCGGGTAGGGCTCGTGGCCGCGCAGCACGGCTTCGACCGCCTGGCGCGCCGCATCGAGCTGCGGATCGGAGAACGGCCGCTCGCGAAACAGCGGCGCATAGCCGGCCGCGACGAGCAGCGCATTGCGCTCGCGCAGCGGCACGTCGAGGCGCTCGGCGAGATGCAGCACCATCTCCCGGCTCGGCTGCGCACGCCCCGATTCGACGAAGCTCAGGTGCCGCGCGGACACCTCGGCCTCCAGCGCGAGCGCCATCTGGCTCAGGCGGCGGCGTTGACGCCAGGTGCGCAGCAGCGAGCCGATACCGGACGCGCGGCCGGCGGACGGGGGCAGCGATTGGAGGGTGGCGGTCGAGTTCATGACGAAGATGATAGGCAATCCCGCGCGCGCCGGGCATTACCTGCGAGGTAAGCATTCCGGATCGGTGTGCAGCGCCGATGCTGCCCGCTGCCTGCGCCCGATGGGCAACTCGATCGACGAATCGGGGAACCGGCCGCTCGGCAGTTGCGCGAGCACGTACGCCCGGCTGAGCGCCGGGAAGATCCGGCCCGTCGTCACCGGATCATGCCGAACGCCTTGCGGATCGGCATGCCGGTGACCGACGGCGTCGCGCGGTCCGCATCGTTGAGCGTCGTGACGACGGACAGCGGCGCCCGGATCCAGTAGCGCACGGCGGTGCGGCGCGCGCGATGCCGGCGAGTTTGATCGGAAGATCTCTAGAGGTGCGCCGATTGCGTGCTTAATATATGTCGTCGTATGACATGGGCCAAAACTTACCTGCAACGAGGGCGTGCGGACACCTTGGGTTTTCCCTTCGGACGGCCGCGGGAGAGGCAAGAATTTCCTGCTTGTGCCGAATGGATAGGGGTTTGTGGCCTGCGGTCGAGTAACTGTGGAGCGACGGGAATATCGCCATGTCGTCAGCAGACATCATATCTGTTGGGCTACAATGAGCGAACCATTCCCGAACCACGGAGCACACCCATGCAACTGACTGGAGAGATGCTGATCGGCGCCGACGCGGTGGCCGGCTCGGCCGGTACCCTGCGCGCGTTCGACCCGACGAAGGGCGCGCCGATCGATGCGCCGGCCTTCGGCGTCGCGACGCAGGCCGATGTCGAGCGCGCGTGCGAACTCGCGCGCGACGCCTTCGACGCGTATCGCACGCAGCCGCTCGCGGCCCGCGCGGCGTTTCTCGAGGCGATCGCCGACGAAATCGTCGCGCTCGGCGACGCGCTGATCGAACGCGCGCACGCCGAAACGGGCCTGCCCGTCGCGCGGCTGCAGGGCGAGCGCGGCCGCACCGTCGGCCAGCTCCGGCTGTTCGCGCGCGTCGTGCGCGACGGGCGCTTCCTCGCCGCGTCGATCGACCCCGCGCAGCCCGCGCGCACGCCGCTGCCGCGCTCGGACCTGCGGCTGCAGAAGGTCGGGCTCGGGCCCGTCGCCGTGTTCGGCGCGAGCAACTTCCCGCTCGCGTTCTCGGTGGCCGGCGGCGATACCGCGTCGGCACTCGCGGCCGGCTGCCCGGTGATCGTGAAGGCCCATGAGGCGCACCTCGGCACGTCCGAGCTGGTCGGCCGCGCGATCCGCGCGGCGGTGGCGAAATGCGGGATGCCGGCCGGCGTGTTCTCGCTGCTGATCGGCCCCGGCCGCGTGATCGGCGCGGCGCTCGTCAGCCATCCGGCGATCCAGGCCGTCGGCTTCACCGGGTCGCGGCAGGGCGGCATGGCGCTCGTGCAGCTCGCGAACGCGCGCCCGCAACCGATTCCCGTCTATGCGGAAATGAGCAGCATCAACCCGGTCGTGCTGTTTCCGGCCGCGCTGGCCGCGCGCGGCGACGCGATCGCGATCGGCTTCGTCGATTCGCTGACGCTCGGCACCGGCCAGTTCTGTACGAACCCGGGTCTCGTGCTGGCGGTCGACGGCCCCTATCTCGATCGCTTCGAGTCCGTCGCCGCACAGGCGCTCGCGAAGAAGCCGGCCGGCGTGATGCTGACGCGCGGCATCGCCGACGCGTATCGCAACGGCCGCGGCAAGCTGGCCGAACTGCCGGGCGTGCGCGAAATCGGCGCGGGCGAGGCGGCGCAGACCGAATGCCAGGCAGGCGGCGCGCTGTACGAAGTCGCCGCGCAGGCGTTCCTGGCCGAGCCGGCGTTCGGCCACGAGGTGTTCGGGCCGGCGTCGCTGATCGTGCGCTGCCGCGATCTAGACGAAGTCGCGCGCGTGCTCGACGCACTCGAGGGCCAGCTGACGGCCACGCTGCAACTGGACGCCGACGACAAGCCGCTCGCGCGCCGCCTGCTGCCGATCCTCGAGCGCAAGGCCGGGCGCCTGCTCGTCAACGGCTACCCGACCGGCGTCGAGGTGTGCGATGCGATGGTCCACGGCGGGCCGTTCCCGGCGACGTCGAACCCGGCCGTCACGTCGGTCGGCGCGACCGCGATCGACCGTTTCCTGCGGCCCGTGTGCTATCAGGACTTCCCGGACGACCTGCTGCCCGAAGGGCTGCAGGAACGCAATCCGCTCGACATTCCGCGGCTGCGGGACGGGAAGGCGGAGTGATGGCGCAGGACGACTGAAGGCCGCGTCCCGGGAGGGGCGCGTTCCGGCAAGGTTGAAACAAGGCGGCGCACGGTGCCCACGGGTACCCCGCCGCCTTTTTGATGGAGGGCCGGTTTTGCTCGATTAGAGAGCGGGGGGCATCGAATGATGCTTCTCATGATGCGCCGCCTTGACGAGATGGATGGCGGCTTCCACGCCGCCGGAATTTCTCCTACATTAGCGAGGCCTCGGACCCGCCGGTCCGCAGGCGAGCCTGAGAGACCGACAAAAACCAACAAGGAGCCCTCCGATGAATATCAGCAAGCGTGGCGACCACCTGTTCGCGGCCGGATTGTGGAAAGCGATCGGCGACGTCGCGAAATCGGTGCGCACCCAGATCGGCGAGACCAGCGAAGGGCGCGTACTGGCCAATGCGCTGTTCGAATTGCAGCGCGACCTGGGCGGCAGTGAATTCGACGTGACGATCAATCAGGGGCGGCCCGTCACCGGCGCCGATCCGCATTCGCTCGGGTTCGGCCAGGCCGTCAAGCGGTTCCGGCTGGACATGGAGGCGCTGGTGTTTGCGCTGAAGCATCGCCGCAGCATCGACGAGCGCGATCCGGGCCTGCGCACCGAGGCGCTGATGCAGGCCAACAGCCAGCTCGCGACCGCGAAACAGTATGCGACGCTCACGCTCGGCCGATTTTTCGATGCGGTCGTGGATCCTGACGTGCTGGATCAGATTCTTGCCGACGATCCGAACACGCGCTTCCGGCGATCGGCGGCCGGCACCGATATCGCCGCGACCCGTCTCAGGCTCGGCAGCCTGCGCTACCGGATCGTCGGGACCATCGCACAGATGTAATGAAAACGGCCGGCCCGCGAAGCACGGGGCGGCCGTCGAAAGGGGGAGCGCCGGGCGGAACCGCCGGTCCCGCGCGGGCCGGCACGCACTGGATCGCGTGCCGTTGGTCAGCCCGCCGCTTACTGCGGGCCCATCTTCTTGATCAGCACGTCGAGTTCGGCCATTTCGGCGTCGGTGAGGTCGACGAGCGGCGCGCGCACCGGGCCGGCGTCGTGGCCGACGAGCTTCGCGCCCGCCTTCACGATGCTGACCGCGTAGCCCGCGCGACGGTTGCGGATCTTCAGGTACGGCAGGAAGAACTCGTCGAGCAGGCGGCCGACCGTTGCGTGGTCGTCCTTCGCGATCGCTTCGTAGAATGCCATCGCCGTCTTCGGGATGAAGTTGAACACGGCCGACGAGTACACCGGCACGCCGAGCGCCTTGTACGCGGCCGCGTAGACTTCGGCCGTCGGCAGGCCGCCGAGGTACGCGAAGCGGTCGCCGAGGCGGCGGCGGATCGTGACCATGCTCTCGATTTCGCCGACGCCGTCCTTGAAGCCGATCAGGTTCGGGCAACGATCGGCGAGGCGCTCGAGCATGTCGGCATTCAGCTTCGAATTCGCGCGGTTGTACACCACGACGCCGATCTTCAGCGCGCTGCACACCTGCTCGACGTGCTCGGCGATGCCTTCCTGGCTGGCTTCGGTCAGGTAGTGCGGCATCAGCAGCACGCCGCTCGCGCCGAGGCGCTCGGCTTCCTGCGCGTATTCGATCGCGACGCGCGTCGCGCCGCCGGCGCCGGCCAGGATCGGCACCTTGCCCTTGCAGGTTTCCGTCGCGACGCGGATCACGTCCGAATACTCGCGCTGCGTGAGCGAGAAGAATTCACCGGTGCCGCCGGCCGCGAACAGCGCGGTCGCGCCATACGGTGCCAGCCATTCCAGACGCTCGGCATAGGTGGCCGGGCGGAAGCTGCCGTCCACGTCGAAATCCGTCAGCGGAAACGACAGCAGGCCGTGGGAAATGATCTGTTTGAGTTCTTGCGGTGAAGTCATGGTTGGGTCGTCCGTCCAGCGCGAGTGCTGATGGGTTCGTCGGGTACGGCATCCGGGCCATATTGGCGATGTCGTTGTATGTCATCGTACAACGCGGAAAAGCGCGGCGCAAGCGGTTTGCCGGCCGGCGAGAGATAGGGTCTTTCCGGATAAGGGTTTACGCAGCATCGCGGCTTGGTGTTGAATGTCATATGATGACTAACGATTTGACCGGTAGCCTCCCAGGAATTCCGATGACTGCTTCCCCGCTTTATATCCGCGTGCACCCGGACGACAACGTCGCGATCGTCGTCAACGACGGCGGCCTGCCCGAGGGCGCGACGTTCGCCGACGGCCTGACGCTGCGCGAAGGCGTGCCGCAAGGGCACAAGGTCGCGCTGGTCGACCTCGCGGCCGGCGATCCGATCGTCCGCTACAACGTGGTGATCGGCTACGCGCTCGCCGAGCTGCGCCGCGGCAGCTGGGTCAACGAGCGCACGATGCGCATGCCCGAGCCGCCGGGGCTCGACGACCTGCCGCTCGCCACGCGTGCCGCGCCGCCGCTGGCGCCGCTCGAAGGCTATACGTTCGAGGGCTTCCGCAATGCCGACGGCTCGGTCGGCACGCGCAACATCCTCGCGATCACGACGACCGTGCAATGCGTGTCGGGCGTCGTCGAGCATGCGGTGAAGCGGATCAAGGACGAACTGCTGCCGCGTTACCCGAACGTCGACGACGTGGTCGGGCTCGAGCACACATACGGCTGCGGCGTCGCGATCGATGCGCCCGATGCCGACATTCCGATCCGCACGCTGCGCAACATCAGCCTGAATCCGAACTTCGGCGGCGAGGTGATGACGGTGAGCCTCGGCTGCGAGAAGCTGCAGCCCGAGCGCCTGCTGCCGCCGGGCTCGATTCCGGTGGCGGCCGACGGCGCGCCGGACAACGGCGGCGTCGTGTGCCTGCAGGACGCCGCGCACGTCGGCTTCAACTCGATGATCGACTCGATCATGAAGATGGCCGAATCGCATCTCGAACGGCTGAACCGCCGCCGTCGCGAAACCTGCCCGGCGTCGGATCTCGTCGTCGGCGTGCAGTGCGGCGGCAGCGACGCGTTCTCGGGGCTCACCGCGAACCCGGCGGTCGGTTTCGCGGCCGACCTGCTCGTGCGGGCGGGCGCCACGATCATGTTCTCGGAGGTGACCGAAGTGCGCGACGGCGTCGCGCAGCTCACGTCGCGCGCGGCGAACGAGGACGTCGCCCGCGAGATCATCCGCGAGATGGACTGGTACGACCGCTATCTGCAGCGCGGCCGCGTCGACCGCAGCGCGAACACGACGCCCGGCAACAAGAAGGGCGGCCTGTCGAACATCGTCGAGAAGGCGATGGGCTCGATCGTGAAGTCGGGCAGCGCGCCGATCGCCGGCGTCGTGCGTCCCGGCGACCGGGCGCGGCAGAAGGGGCTGCTGTACGCGGCGACACCGGCGAGCGATTTCATCTGCGGCACGCTGCAGCTCGCGGCGGGGATGAACCTGCACGTTTTCACGACGGGGCGCGGCACGCCGTACGGCCTCGCGCAGGTGCCGGTGATCAAGGTCGCGACGCGCAGCGATCTCGCGCGCCGCTGGCACGACCTGATGGATCTCGACGCGGGGCAGATCGCCACCGGCGCGGCGTCGATCGAGGACGTGGGCTGGGAACTGTTCCGGCTGATGCTCGACGTCGCGAGCGGCAAGCGCCGCACGTGGGCCGAGCAATGGAAGCTCGCGAATGCGCTGACGCTGTTCAATCCGGCGCCGGTGACCTGACGCGCGCCGCGACGGCGGCAGACGATGCGATGCGGGCGCCTTCGGGCGCCCGTTTTTGATGGTGGCGGCGGGTTTGCGGTTCGGCGCATGCATGCTTTCCGCGGCCGGCACGAATTCCTTACCTCGCACGTAATCGACCGCCCACGCGAGGCCGGCGACGATGGTGGCACGCGAACACGAAACGTTTGCGACATCGTCCCCCCATCGACACAAGGAGCCTCGCCATGAACACCGCCCAAACCGCCCAGTCGGCTCACGCCGACCTGATCGACCGCTATTTCGATGCCTGGAACGAGCCCGACGTCGCACGCCGGCGCGCGCTGATCGATGCGACCTACGCGAGCGACGCGGCCTATCGCGATCCGCTGATGGCCGGCGACGGCCATGCGGGCATCGACACGATGATCGCCGCGGTGCAGGAGCGTTTCCCCGCGTATCGCTTTCGCCGCACGACCGACGTCGACGGATTCGGCGAGCACCTGCGCTTCTCGTGGGCGCTCGTGTCGCCCGACGGCGCGGCGGTCGTGAAAGGTTCGGACTTCGGCACCGTCGATGCGTCGGGCCGCCTGAAGTCGGTCACGGGTTTCATCGACGAAATGCCGGCCGCGGCGTCGTGATACGAGCGACGCATGCCCGGCGGCGGCCGGGATCGGGTAACGTTATGCAATTCGTTCCCGATCCCGGAGCCTTTCCCACATGTTGAAGAATCTCGATCCGCTGTTGCACGCCGACATCCTGCACGCGCTGCGCGCGATGGGGCACGGCGATGAAGTGGTGATCTGCGATGCGAATTTTCCGGCGGAATCCGTCGCCGAGCATACGGTGGTCGGCCGCGCGCTGCGCATCGACGGCGCCGACTCGGCGCGCGTCGCGCGCGCGGTGCTGTCGGTGCTGCCGCTCGACACGTTCGTCGACACACCCGCTTGGCGGATGGAAGTCGTCGGCGATCCGGCCGCGGTGCCGCCCGTGCAGCGCGAAGTGCAGGCCGAGATCGATCGTGCGGAAGGGCGCGCGGTGCCGCTCACGGGCGTCGACCGTTTCGCGTTCTACGAGCGCGCGCAGCAGGCGTATGCGGTGATCGTCACCGGTGAGTCGCGCGGCTACGGCTGTTTCATCTTCAAGAAAGGCGTGCTGTTGAGCGACGCCGGTTAGGGCCTGTTCCGTTATTTATCCGCCAGGGCCGAGCACCGTGTTTCGCGGTGCCGCCGCGCCGGCATGACCGCCGCGGTGTAAAGATTTGCTACAACCTTTTTCTTGGACACCGCGAAAAGACCCTCTATGCTGGCCCATTTGCCGCCGGCCCGGCAGGGCCGCGCGACCCCGAACCGCACGGGCACGCCTCGTGTGGACGGCCGAATTGCATACGAGGAGAGAGGCATGACGCGTTCCGTCGATTCCGGCGTCATTTTTTTCGCGCGCCTGGCGCTGGCGGCGTTGTTCTTGTGGGGCGGCGTGATGAAGCTGCTCGGCTACAGCGATTTCATCGGCTATCTGCATGGGCTGAACGTGCCCTATCCACAGGTGACGGGGCCGGTCGTCGTCACGATCGAGGCGCTCGGCGGCCTGCTGCTGATCGTTGGCTACAAGGTGAAGCCGCTCGCGTTGCTGATGGCGTTCTATACGATCGCGACCGCGATGGTCGGACACAATTTCTGGGACGCGACGGACGCCGCGGTCCAGCACGACATGGTGATCCACTTCTGGAAGAACGTCGCGATCGCCGGCGGTTTCCTGCTGCTGTTCGTGACCGGTGCCGGCGGCGCAAGCATCGATGCGCTGCGCCGGCCGAGTTCGTCGTACGGCGCGCTGCGCTGAATTGAACCCGGTTGAACGGCGCGACGCGCGCACGTCGCCGCGCTGAAGCCCAAACAAAAGGGCCGAATCCCGCACGCCGCGGGATTCGGCCCTTTGTTCATCCGGCCGGCGCGTGCGCGCCGACGTTCAGCGCGTGTCCTTCGGGTCCTTCGCATCCTTCGAGAACTGCACGGCGATCGCGCCGAGCACGCAGATCGCCGCGACGTACACGACCGGCGCGAGCGGATTCGACTTCATCATCAGCGACACGATCACCGGCGTGAGGCCGCCGAAGATCGCATACGCGACGTTGTACGAGAACGAGATGCCCGAGAAGCGCACGACGGGCGGGAAGCTCTTGACCATCACGAACGGCACCGCGCCGATCGTGCCGACCATGAAGCCGGCGATCCCGTAGTACAGCGGCAGCGTCGACGCGTCGGCCGCGACCTGCGCGAACAGCAGGTAATAGCACGCGGCCAGCACGAGGCCGCCGATGCCGAGCACGCGCTTCGCGCCGATCCAGCCCGCGAGCGAGCCGGCGGTGATGCAGCCGGCCGTCAGGCACAGCGTCGCGACGCTGTTCGCGAACAGCGTGGTCGCGGGCGTCAGGTGAAACTGCTTCTGCAGCAGCGCGGGCGTCATCAGGATCACGACGACGATCGCCGCCGACAGCATCCACGTGAGCAGCATCGACACGATCACCGCGCGGCCGTGGTCGCGCAGCACGGCCTTCAGCGGAATCTCGGCCGCGAGCGCCTTCTTCGCCTTCATTTCGGCGAACACCGGCGTCTCGTGCAGCCAGCGGCGCAGGTACACGGAGAACAGGCCGAACACGCCGCCGAGCAGGAACGGAATGCGCCACGCGAACGCGGTGACTTCGGCGCCCGAGTAACGGCTGTTGATGCCCGCGGCGACCAGCGAGCCGAGCAGGATGCCGGCCGTGAGGCCCGCGGTCAGCGTGCCGCACGCATAGCCGATGTGGCGCGACGGCACGTGTTCCGACACGAACACCCATGCGCCCGGCACTTCGCCGCCGACCGCCGCGCCCTGCAGCACGCGGAACAGCAGCAGCAACACCGGCGCGAGGATGCCGATCGAGTCGTAGGTCGGCAGCAGGCCCATCAGCAGCGTCGGCACCGACATCATCAGCACGCTCAGCGTAAACATCCGCTTGCGGCCGAACAGGTCGCCGAAGTGCGCCATGATCACGCCGCCGAGCGGGCGCGCGAGATAGCCGGCCGCGAAGATGCCGAACGTCTGCAACTGGCGCAGCCAGTCGGGAATGTCGTGCGGGAAGAACAGCTGCCCGATCGCGGGTGCGAAGAACACGAAGATGATGAAGTCGTAGAACTCGAGGGCGCCGCCGAGTGCGGCAAGGCCAAGGGTCTTGTAGTCGCTGCGCGTGAGCGCGCGTTCGGCGGCGCGAGGCACGCCGCTCAATTCGGAAGCTTGCATGGTCAGGACGATCGGTTTTCGAATGTAGTTGTCGGTGCTGCGTCTCCAGAACCCGCTTTCGGCATGGACTGGCAAGGCGCGGCCTGCGTCGTCGAGCGTGCGTCGAGTGCCGGATGGGGCATGTGACACGTACCGTCGCACCGGGATGGGGCACGACGCAGACGAAGCGTCAAAGCGGGTGGGGGGATTCTACAGGAGCGCGAAATGCGCGCGCGCGGGGCCGCGCCGAGGCATGCTTCGAACTTCGTCGAGCCCGAAACGCATGCGGCGCGGCAGGCGGGAGAACCGCTTGCCGCGCCGCGCGTGACAGGGTCTGCGCGATCAGTTGCCGGCGATCGTGTCGACCGGCTTGAACGCGCCGTGCTCGACCTTGTAGATCGTCACCGGCGCATCCTTCAGGTCGCCCTTTGCGTCGTACGCGATGCTCGGGGCCGACACGCCCTTGATCGACACCTTGCCGAGATACGGCGTGTAGACCTTCGGGTCGGTCGAGTTCGCGTCCTTCATCGCGGTGAGCAGCGCGATCGTGCCGTCGTACGAGTAGGGCGAATAGGTGATCACGTCTTCATTGAAGCGTGCCTTGTAGCGCGATGCGTAGCCGGCGAAGCCCGGCATCTTTTCCTTCGGCAGCCCGCCCATGTAGACGATCGCGCCTTCGGCCGCGTCGCCGCCGACCTTCAGGAACGTCGGCGAGCGCGACATCTCGCCGGTCACGAAGGCGGACTTCATCCCGAGCTGGCGCATCTTGCGGATCATCGGCGACGACTGCGCATCGCCGCCGCCGTAGAAGATCGCGTCCGGGTTGATGCCCTTCAGGTTGGTCAGGATCGCGGAGAAGTCGAGCGCCTTGTCGTTCGTGAAGTCGCGCTTGACGATCGTGCCGCCCGCGGCCTGCACGGCCTTCGCGAATTCGTCGGCGATGCCCTGGCCGTAGGCCGTGCGGTCGTCGATGATCGCGATGCGCTTGAAGTGCAGCGTCTTCACCGCATACGTGCCGACGATGCGGCCGGCCTGTGCATCGCTCGTCAGCAGCCGGTAGGTCGTCTTGTAGCCGCGCGCCGTGTATTGCGGCGACGTCGCCATCGAGATCTGCGGCAGCCCCGCGCGATCGTACAGGTCGGATGCCGGAATGCTCGTGCCCGAGTTGAAGTGGCCGATGACCCCGCGGACGTTGTCGTCGATCAGCCGCTGCGCGACCGTCGTGCCGGTGCGCGGGTCGGCCTGGTCGTCCTGCGAGTCGAGCTGGAACGTGACCGGCTTGCCGCCGATCGTCGGATTCGTCGCGTTGAAATCGGCGATCGCGAGTTGCACGCCCTTCTGCATGTCCGAGCCGTAGTTCGACTGCGGCCCCGTCAGCGGTGCGGCGAAACCGATCTTGACGACGTCGGCGGCGATGGCGTGTGCGCCCGACAGTGCGCAGGCAGCAGCCAGCGCGACGTGCGATACCTTCAGCTTCACTTTCACTTCCCCTTGATGGCATGGTTGGGCCGCCGCCGGCCAGCCGGCCGGCGCGGTAAACCGGGCGAGACGTATCGGGTTGCAGGCCTTTCCGAAAGCCGTGCGGGGTGTGCCATGCGCTGCGCGGGTTGTGCCGGAATCGGCGTGCGCGGCGGCGGCGGGATGTCGTCTCGTAACCGTTGATCGAAGTCTAGGTAGCGAAAATGCGCGCGTCTTGCGCGTTCGGAGCGCGGCCGGCGACGATTTCGGCATATCGTCGATAACCCTGATATATGCTGAAATCGTCATGGCGAGTGCGCAAACGCGCCAAGACGCGACACGCCGGCATTTTTAGGATGGCGGGTTCGGGCGCGCGGAGTCTCGGTGCGGGCGGGGTGAGCCGATCGCGTCGGCAGCGCTGGCCGTGCGCGACGCCAGGCAACGTGCCGATCCGGAATCGTGCCGGCCGGACATGCGTGCGGCGCAGTGGTTGCGCGCACAACCGCACGGCGCGTGACGTGCTTGCGGCCCATGCGAATCGCCCGATCGGTGCCGAGCGGCCGCGCGTTGCGCTTGCCGCCATTCGCCCGGCCGCCCGATCGCTGGCCCGCGATCGCCGCGACGCGTTCGAGACGGCGCTCCTATAATCGACGCCATCAGCCACCCCCTTCGCAGATGCCGGGATGACGACCTTCCTTGCCGCACCGCCCATGAGCCTGTCCGATACGTTGCGCTACCAGCCCGACAACGCCGATCTCGGCGCGATGCTCGCGCACTTCCGCCTGCTCGAGCCGGTGTTCGATGCGCTGCCCGACGTCGCGTTCTTCGTGAAGGACGCGAACGGCCGCTACGCGCTCGTCAACCGCACGCTGGCGATGCGCTGCGGCTACAAGGACAAGCGCGACCTGCTCGGCAAGACGACCGACGAAGTGTTTCCGCGCCGCTTCGGCAAGACCTATTTCGAGCAGGACATGGCGACGATCACCGCGGGTCAGCAGCTGATGGACCAGCTCGAGCTGCATCTGTATCCGGGCCGTCAGCCGGGCTGGTGCCTGACCTGCAAGGAGCCGCTGCGCGACGCGGCCGGCAAGGTGGTCGGCCTCGCGGGCATCTCGCGCGACCTGAAGGCGCACGAGGGCTCGCATCCGGCCTACAGCAAGCTCGCCGACGTGGTGCAGCACATCCAGGATCACTACGTGCAGCCGCTGAACCTGAAGCAGCTCGCGCAGATGGCGGGGATGTCGGTCGCGCAGCTGGAGCGCTACTTCCACAAGGTGTTCCACCTGACGCCGCGCCAGGTGCTGCTGAAGACGCGGCTCGATGCGGCCACGGCGCTGCTGGTCACGCACGACAAGGTGACCGACGTCGCGGCGCTATGCGGATATACGGATCACAGCGCGTTCACGCGCCAGTTCAAGGCGACGGTCGGCGTGACGCCGACGGAATACCGGCTGATGCTGCAGGACCGGGCAGGGTGAAGTGACGCGCCGGCCGGGCCGGCGGATCTGAAGGGGCGAGACGGGATTCGGCGTGCGGCGGCTCAGCGGTAGCCGAGCCCTTTCAGGACGGCCGTGCCGTCTTCGGTCAGCCGGAAGCTCGGCGCCGTGTCGGCGTCGAGCTTGATCATCTCGACGAGGCCGGCTTCCTGCAGCGCGGGCAATTCGGGTTTGGCGTTCGCGCCGATCGGCGCGTGCAGCAGCACGAGCAGCGTCGCGATTTCATGATGGCTGAGCAAACGGCGCAGCATCGTCTTTTTCACTGGGGGGGCGGCCGGGCGGCCCGCGGGTGTATCTACGGCGCTCATCGCTGTCCTCCTTTTCGGGGTATCCATCGGGTACTGGTTGCGGATGGTGCCGTCGGAGACTTAAGCGATTCTTAAAACGGCCGCGGCCGCGCGAATGCTGCGGTGCGGTGTGCGTTACCGGATGTAACGCCCGCCGGGCGGCCGTTTCCGGCCGCCGGCGGCCGGCCTTGCCGGGCGGGGCGCGGCAGCGGGATTCACCACGTTGGTGCGCCGGCGCGGCGCGCGTCGCGGGGTCGGCGTGTTTTTCTCATTCGATTCGACCCCGGAACGAAATTCCCTTGCTCCGTTATTTCCTGCGCTGGGCCTGCGCGGCGAGCCGCACGGCCGCGTTGGCCGCGCCGTAGCCGTCGTAGCCGCCGCGCCGCTCGACGATTTCGAGCGAGAAGCGGTTGTCGACCAGCTCGGTATACGCGTGCAGGAATTCACCGCCGTTTTCGTCGCGGTCGTACAGCAGGTGGTGGGCGCTCAGCGTTTCGATCAGCTCGTCCGGCAACGCGTAGCGCGCGGCCAGATCGTCGTAGTAGTTCGGCGGGATCCGCAGGAACGGCACGCCGTCGGCCGCGAACGCGGCGACCGTCTTCACGATGTCGTCGGTCCGGAACGCGACGTGGTTCAGCCCCGTGCCGTGATAGCGGTCGAGCGATTCGGCGACGGCCGTATGACGGTCGACCGACGCATTCAGCGCGATCCGCACCGAACCGTCCGTGCTGCGCACCGCGCGGCTGCGCATCAGGCCGTACGGATCGGGCACGAGCCAGCTGCGCTCGGCCTCGAAGCCGAAGGCGGTCTTGAAGAACAGGATCCACGTGTCGAGTGCGTCGGCCGGCAGCGCGAGGCAGACGTGGTCGATGCCCGTCAGCGGGCCGACCTCGCTCGGGCCGTCGATGTCGGTCAGCACGAAATCCGATTCATACAGCGTCGGTGCGTTCGGCGTCTCGTCGACGAAGTATTCGAGGCTGCCATCCGGCGCCTGCACGCCCGGCAGCACGCGCTCGTTCGGGCCGACGCGCCCGGAAAACGGCGCGTAGCCGAAGCCGGCCGCGCGCTCGAATGCCACTTTCGCATCGTCGACGCGGAACGCCGACGCACACAGCGACAACCCGTGCTGCTGGAAGAACGCGTCGGCGAACGAGTCGCGCTCGGCGTTCAGCACGATCGACGCGGCACCGTGCTGGAACAGCGTCACGTCCTTCGACCGATGGCGGCCTGCGAGCCGGAACCGCATCCGGCCGAGCCATTCGCCGACGGTGGCCGCCGCCTGCGCGTCGACCGCGAATTCGATGAACTGGAACCCGACGTGCGCGGGCGGCGCCGGCGGCGCGAACAGCGGCTGGTCGGCGGCCGGCGCGCGGCCGTCCTGCGCGAGTCGCGCGCGCGTCAGTTCTTCCAGATAGAGCAGCGAGCGGTGGCCGTCGGCGGCCGTGATCGCGGTCGGCGCGGCGCGGAAGCCGTCGTTGAAGATCTCGAGCGACAGCGGCCCCTTGTAACCGGACTCGATCACGCGGGCGGTGAAGCGCGCGAGGTCGAAGTCGCCCTGGCCGGGGAACGAGCGGTAGTGACGGCTCCATTCGAGCACGTCCATCGCGAGCTTCGGCGCATCGGCGATCTGCACGAACGCGATCCGGTCGCCCGGGATGTCGGCGATTGCGTCCGGCGAATCGTCGAGCGACAGCGTATGGAAGCTGTCGAGCGCGAGGCCGAGGTGCGGGCTGTTCACCGCGTTCACGAGCCGCCACGCATGGCCGTACCGGTTCACGACGCGGCCCCACGCGAGCGCCTCGTACGCGGCGACCACGCCCGCCTGCCGCGCGGCTTCGGCGAGCGCGCCGAGCTGGTCGACCAGCAGCGCGTCGTCCGCGATCGTGTCGGGCGACACGCTGCTGCACACCAGGATGCGGTCGGTGCCGAGCGCGTGCATCACGTCGAACTTGCGGCGGATGCGGTCGAGATTGCGGGCGAGCTGGGCCGGGCTCACGCCCTCGAAGTCGCGAAACGGCTGGAACAGCACGATGTCGAGGCCGAGATCGGCGGCCATGCGCCGCACGTCGGCGGGCGATCCGTCGAAGTAGACGAGGTCGTTCTCGAAGATTTCGACACCGTCGAAGCCGGCGGCCTGGATGGCGGCGAGCTTCTCGGCGAGCGTGCCGGACAGTGACACGGTGGCGATCGAGCGCTGCATGGGCGAATCCTGCGGATGAGCGGGGTGTGGCGTCGGCCGGATCGGGCCGGAATGAACCAGTCGTTGAATTACCGGTGAGCGCCATATCCCGAATTTGCTAGGGGAGTGAGTGAAATTATACAAACTAACTAGGTGGTACAAATTAGCGAAAACCCGAAAAGACATTGCGCTTGCGCAAGCGCACACTAGCGCCAAATCTTGACGTCAGAGGGCGAAGTCGACTAGCGATTCGCCCCTGTTTTAGGAGCAGAAACACCATGAGCAAGCACAAGGTGCTGGTGCTGAACGGCCCGAACCTGAATCTGCTGGGGACCCGCGAGCCCCATATCTACGGCGCGGAGACCCTCGCCGACCTCGAGCAGCGTTGCCGCACGGCGGCCGACGGGCTCGGGCTGGAGATCGACTTCCGCCAGTCGAACGCCGAGCACCAGCTGATCGACTGGCTGCATGCCGCGCGTCACGACACGCACGGCATCGTGATCAATCCGGCCGCCTACACGCATACGTCGGTCGCGCTGGCCGACGCGCTGTCCGCGATCGCGAAACCCGTGATCGAGGTGCACATCTCCAACGTGCATCGCCGCGAGGCATTCCGTCACCATTCTTATGTGTCGGCGGTGGCCGAAGCCGTGATCTGCGGCTGCGGCACCGAAGGCTACGTATTCGCGCTGCAGCGCCTGTCGACCATTTTTTCCCAAGGAGCCGCACGATGAGCCGCCCGTCTTTTCTGATCGGCCTGATCGGCCAGGGCATCGGCGGTTCGCTGTCGCCCGCGATGCACGAAGAAGAAGGCTTCCGCCAGGGATTCGGCTACGTGTACCGGCGCATCGATCTGGACGTGCTCGGCGTGACCGCCGACGCGCTGCCGGAACTGCTCGATGCCGCGCAGCGGATGGGCTACAACGGGCTCAACATCACGCATCCTTGCAAGCAGCGCGTGATCGAGCACCTCGACGCACTGTCGGACGACGCGCGCGCACTCGGCGCGGTCAACACCGTGCTGTTCAAGGACGGCAAGCGGATCGGCCACAACACCGACTGGTCGGGTTTCGCGAAGTCGTTCCGCCGCGGCCTGCCCGATGCGTCGCTCGAACGTGTCGTGCAGCTCGGCGCGGGCGGCGCGGGTGCGGCCGTCGCGCATGCGGCGCTGCAGATGGGCGCTTCCGAACTGACGATCTTCGACGTCGACGGCACGCGCGCCACCGCGCTCGCGGGTGAACTGCAGCAGCGCTTCCCGGCCGCCCGGGTCACGCCGGGCAGCGATCTCGCGGCCGCGATGCAGGCCGCGACCGGCCTGATCCATTGCACGCCGACCGGCATGGCCAAGCATCCGGGCCTGCCGTTGCCGGCCGAGCTGCTCCGCGCGGGCATGTGGGTCGCCGACATCGTGTATTTCCCGCTCGAAACCGAACTGATCCGCGCCGCGCGCGCGGCCGGCTGCGCGACGCTGCCGGGCGGCGGGATGGCCGTGTACCAGGCCGTCGATGCGTTCGAGATCTTCACCGGACGAACGCCGGACGATGAACGGATGTTCGAACACTTTCAGTCGCTCGTCGCACGCTGACCCTTCTAGCGACCAGCTGAAAAATAGACCAGGAGACAACCATGCAGCACACCACCCACACGAACGCCGCGCCCGCGGCGGCCGGTACGGTCCGGCGGACCTCGGCGCGCTACAAGATCCTCGCGCTGCTCGCGATCGGCACGATGATCAACTATCTCGACCGTACCGTGCTGGGGGTGGCTGCGCCGCAGCTCACCAAGGAGCTCGGCATCAACGCGGCCGTGATGGGCATCATGTTCTCCGCGTTCTCGTGGACGTACGTCGCGATGCAGGTGCCCGGCGGCCTGTTCCTCGACCGCTTCGGCAGCAAGATCACCTATTACTGGTCGATGACGCTGTGGTCGCTGTGCACGCTCCTGCAGGGCTTCGTGCCCGGCGTCGCGACGCTGTTCGCATGCCGGCTCGGCCTCGGCGTGACGGAAGCGCCGTGTTTCCCGACCAACAGCCGCGTGGTCGCGACGTGGTTCCCGCAGAATGAACGTGCGATGGCGACCGGCACCTACACCGTCGGCGAGTACATCGGTCTCGCGTTCTTCAGCCCCGTGCTGTTCGCGCTGATGGGGGCGTTCGGCTGGCGTTCGCTGTTCTGGGTCGTCGGTGGGGTCGGCATCGTGTTCGGCCTGGTCTGGTGGAAGTTCTATCACGAGCCGCGCAACCATCCGGCCGCGAATTCGGAAGAACTCGCGTACATCGAAGCGGGCGGCGGTCTCGTGCACGGCGCGCGCAAGGACGGCGACAAGGGCGGCAAGCCCGCCCAGGCCAAGTTCAGCTGGGCGATGGCCGGCCGGCTGCTGAAGAAGCGTCAGCTCGCGGGTATCTGCCTCGGCCAGTTCGCCGGCAACTCGACGCTCGTGTTCTTCCTGACCTGGTTCCCGACCTATCTCGCGACCGAGCGCCACATGGGCTGGCTGAAGATCGGCTTCTTCGCGATCATGCCGTTCATCGCCGCGTCGGTCGGCGTGATGTTCGGCGGGATCTTCTCCGACTGGTTGCTGCGCCGCGGCAAGTCCGCGAACCTCGCGCGCAAGCTGCCGATCATCGCCGGCCTGCTGCTCGCGTCGACGATCATTCTCGCGAACTACGTGCAAAGCAACGAAGCCGTGATCGCGATCATGTCGGTCGCGTTCTTCGCGCAGGGGATGGCTGCGCTCGGCTGGACGCTCGTGTCCGACATCGCGCCGGACGGCCTGCTCGGCGTGACCGGCGGCATCTTCAACTTCGCGGCGAACCTGGCCGGCATCATCACGCCGCTCGTCGTTGGCTTCATCGTCGCGTCGACCGGCTCGTTCGTCGGTGCGCTGGTGTTCATCGGCGTGATCGCGTTGATCGGTGCGCTGTCGTACATCTTCGTCGTCGGCGACATCAAGCGGATCGAACTGTAAGCACCGGCTCCACGCACTCTCGGTGCGTTCGCCCGGCGACCTGTGGGTCGCCGGGCTTTTTTGTATCCGCTCGCGACTGCGAAGCGGTTCAGGCCGCCGCGCTCACGCGTGCTGTATCGTGATCCCGAGCGATTCGACCGCCTGCGCGATCGCCGCGACCGCCCGCGGGATGTCGCCGGCATCGATCGCGCCGATGCAGCCGACGCGGAACGTCTCGAGTTGCGTCAGCTTGCCCGGATACAGGATGAAGCCCGCGTCGCGCACCGCGTCGTAGAAGCGGCGGAAATCGTAGGCCGGATGGTCGGGCGCATGGAACGTGACGATCACCGGCGCCTGCACGCTGGCGTCGAGAAACGGCGTGAAGCCGAGCGCGCGCATCGATTCGATCAATGTCCGGCAGTTTTCCGCATAGCGCGCACCGCGCGCGGGCTGGCCGCCTTCGGCCAGGTACTGGTCGAGCGCGGCGCGCAGCGCGGCGATCACGTGGGTCGGTGGTGTGAAACGCCACTGGCCCGTCTTGCGCAGGTACGCGTACTGATCGTGGAGGTCGAGCGCGAGCGACCGCGAGTTGCCTTCGCACGCGTCGAGCGCAGCACGCCGCACGATCGCGAACCCCATCCCCGGCACGCCTTCCAGGCATTTGCCGCTCGCCGAGATCAGTGCGTCGATCCCGCTGTCCGCCAGCGTGATCGGCAGCGCGCCGAACGAACTCATCGCATCGACGATCAGCCGCTTGCCGTGCCGCCGGCACACGGCCGCGATCGCGTCGAGCGGATTCAGGATGCCGGCACTTGTTTCCAGGTGCACCAGCGCGACGTGCGTGATGCGCGGCTCGCGCGCGAACGCGGCTTCGACCGCACCAGGGTCGACCGCCGCGTTCTCGCCGAACGGCAGCGCGATCGACTCGATGCCGAGCCGGCCGAGGATCTTCAGGATGCGCGCGCAATACGCGCCGTTGTCCGGCACCAGCACGACGCCGTCGCGCGGCACCAGCGTGCCGAGCGCGGCTTCGACCGAAAACGTGCCGCTGCCTTGCATCGGCACACACACGTATGCGTCGCCGCCGCGCGGGATCGCGACGAGATCCGCGCAGACGCTCGCCGTCAGTTGATTGAAAGAGGCGTCCCACGAGCCCCAGTCGTGTTGCATTGCGTGGCGTGTTGTGGCGGACGTGGTGAGCGGGCCGGGCGTGAGCAGAATCGGGTCCGACATGATTTTTCTCCAGCAAAGATCGGATGAAACGCCAGGGCGGCATTTCTGAACGACTTGCATGATATTGGCAAAATGTGTCATTTTTTGGAAATTGTGGCACACGTCACGGCGTTGTCATCGAACGCTGTGATCCTTCGGTTGCCGCGCGAAACCACCTGCAGCGCGGCAGCGAGACGGGCCGGTTGTCGGTCTGTCCGACTGAAAGGAGCCGGATCGTGCCCCGGCCGTTTGGGTGTTCCGCCTACGGAGAAGTGAGATGACACTGCAGAATTCCTCGCGCGCCGCTGCCGGCGCGTTCCGCAAGCTCGCGCTGGCCGCCTGCGCCGCCGGTTTGCTGCAAGGCGTGGCGATGCCCGCGCACGCGGCGAATGCGGTCGTGCTGTATACGGCGGACGGTCTCGAGAACCTCTATCGCGATGTGCTGCCGGCGTTCGAGAAGAAGGAAGGCGTCAAGGTCAACATTGTGACGGCGGGCAGCGGCGAGGTCGTCAACCGCGCGAACATCGAAAAGAATTCGCCGAAGGCGGACGTGATCGTCACGCTGCCGCCGTTCATCCAGCAAGCCGGCCAGATGGGCCTGCTGCAGCCGTACCAGAGCGTGAACTACAAGAACGTGCCGGCGATCGCGAAGGCGGAAGACGGCACCTGGGCGACGTTCGTGAACAACTACTTCTCGTTCGCGATCAACCCGGACGTCGTGAAAAGCCAGCCGAAGACGTTCGCCGACCTGCTGTCGCCGGCCTACGCGGGCAAGGTCGCGTACTCGAACCCGGCGACCGCCGGCGACGGGATGGCCGTGCTGATCCTGACGACGTCGCTGATGGGCGAGGACAAGGCGTTCGACTACCTCGCGAAGCTGTCGCAGAGCGTGAAGTTCCACACGAAGGGCACCGGCTACCTGAACGTGCTGCTGTCGCGTAACGAGATCAGCGTCGCGAACGGCGACCTGCAGATGGATCTCGACGACGCCGAGCACGGCGCGCTGTCCGTCAAGCCGATCTTCCTGGCAGCGAAGGACGGCGACCAGCCGACCACGTTCCAGCTGCCGTACGGCATCGGCCTGATCAAGAGCGGCCCGAACCAGGACGCCGGCAAGAAGCTGATCGACTACCTGATGTCGACCGACGTGCAGTCGAAGGTGCCGGACATGTACGGCATCCCGGGCCGCACGGACGTGCCGCTGGCCGGCAAGAACGGCGAGGCGGTCAAGAAGGCGATCGCGGGCGTGAAGCTGATCGCGGTCGACTGGACCCAGGTGATGGCGAAGAAGCCGGTGTGGATCGAGCGCTGGAAGAAGGACGTGATCGGCAGCTCGGGCAAGCAGCTCGACGTCGTCAAGCCGAAGTGATCGGCGCACGCTGCCTGTATTAGTGAGCAAGAGGATGAACCCGGTGGAAACCACCCTGACCCATCCCGGCGCTTTCGGCGCCGCCGAACCGCAAGCAACGCTGCGGTCCGGCGCGCCGGGCGGCGTGCAGATCGAGCACCTGAGCGTGCGCTACGGCGCACGCACGGTGCTGGAAGATCTGTCGCTGTCGATCGGCGCCGGTGAATTTCTGACCGTGCTCGGCAAGAGCGGCTGCGGCAAGACCACGCTGCTGCGCTTCATCGCCGGGTTCGTGAAGGCCGACGGCCTGACCGGCACGCTGACCGTGGCCGGACGCGACCTGACCCATGCGCCGCCGCACAAGCGCAATCTCGGTCTGCTGTTCCAGAATTACGCGCTGTTCCCGCACCTGTCGGTGTTCGAGAACGTCGCCTTCGGGCTGCGCGCACGCGGCATGGCGTCGCCGGAAGTGACGCGCCGCGTCGCCGACGCGCTGAAGCTCGTGCAACTCGGCGACGCGGGCCACCATCTGCCCGCGCAACTGTCCGGCGGGATGCAGCAGCGCGTCGCGCTGGCGCGCGCGCTCGTGATCGAGCCGGACGTGCTGCTGCTCGACGAGCCGCTGTCGGCGCTCGACGCCAACCTGCGCGCGTCGGTGCGCAGCGAACTGAAGGCGTTGCACGAGCGCCTGCCGAACCTGACCGTCGTCTGCGTGACGCACGACCGCGACGACGCGCTCGTGCTGTCCGACCGCGCGCTGCTGATGCGCGACGGCCGCATCGCGCAGCTCGGCACGCCGCAGCAGCTGTACGACGCGCCGCGGGACGGCTACGTCGCGCGCTATCTCGGCCCGGCCAACCTGCTGCCGCCGCACGTGATCTTCCCGCTCGGCGACCCGCGTCACGACGTGCGCGGCAAGGTCGCGTGCGTGCGCCCCGAGCGGCTGACCGTGATGCCGCTCGCGGCGGGCGGCCTGCACGGCACGGTGTCGTCGGTCGAATGGCAGGGCGCGGACCTGTCGATCGCGGTCATGATCGACGCGGCGCCCGACGAACCCGTGCGCGTCACGATGCAACGCGGCCGCGGCGCGGCTCCCGAGCGCGGTGCGCGCGTGTCCCTGCATTGCGAGGCAGACGATGTCGTCCTTATCGAGCCCTGAAGCCGGCCTGCCGCCGCACGTGCTCGCGTCGGCCGCCGCGCATGCCGCCGCCGCGCGGCGCCGCAAGCGCATCGGCGACCTGCACCTCGCCGCGCTCGCGATCGTCGTGCTCGGCCCGCTCGTCGTCTATCCGCTGGTGCGGCTCGTGCTGCTGAGCGTCTCCGGCGATCACGGGCTGAGCTTTGCCGCATACCGGACCTTCTTCGGCAACCCCGATACGCGCAACGTGCTGCTGACGACGGTCGGCGTGCTGTTCGCGAGCGCCGGCACCGCATCGGTGCTCGGCGTGCTGCTGGCCGCGCTGCTGTTCTTCAGGCCGTTCCCGGGCGCGTCGCTCGTCACGCGCTTCCTGGAACTGTACGTCGCGTTTCCGTCGTTCCTCGTCGCGTTCACCTTGATCTTCCTGTACGGCTCGCAAGGCTCGATCAGCATCGCGTTGCAGCACCTGTTCCATCTCGAGAACCCGCCGCTCGACTTCCTGTTCGGCATCGGCGGCGTGATCCTCGCGCAGACCGTGTTCTATACGCCGTTCGTCGTGCGGCCGACGCTCGCGTCGTTCGCGACGCTCGACCTACGCCTGATCGAAGCGGCGCGCAGCCTCGGAGCGTCCGGCTGGATGCTCGCGCGCCGCGTCGTGCTGCCGATCGCGTGGCCGGGCATCGCCGCCGGCACGGTGCTGTGTTTCCTGCTGACGCTGAACGAGTTCGGGATCCTGCTCGTGCTCGGCAGCGCGCGGCTCGTCACGCTGCCGGTCGCGATCTACAGCAGCGCGACCGTCGACCTCGACCTGCCGACCGCGTCGGCCGGCGCGGTTGTGATGCTCGCGCTGTCGCTGGCGCTCTATACGGTTTATCGCCGGGTGAACCGGCGTGCTACGGGAGGGAACGATGTCCGCTGAATTCCATATCGGGCAAGCCGTGCCGCGTCATCGGATCGGCTGGAGCGACACGCTGCTCAAGCATGCGTCGCGCGCCGCGCTCGCGCTGGCCGCGTTCGCCTGCTTCTGGCTGTTCGTGCTGCCGGTCATCGTCGTCGCGCTGTCGAGCGTGTCGACGCAGTGGTCGGGCACGATCCTGCCGGCCGGCTACAGCCTGCGCTGGTTCGAGCGGCTCGGGTCGCCGGAGTACGACGCGCTGCTGACGAGCCTCGAAATCGGCTTCGGCGTGTCGGCGATCGGCACGATCCTCGGGCTGTGGCTTGCGCTTGCACTCGAGGGGCGCGACCGGCGCGGTCTCGGCGCGGTCGTCGACGCGCTCGTGATGGTGCCGAACGGCGTGCCGAGCGTCGTGCTCGGGCTCGCGGTGCTGATCGCGTATCACCAGAAGCCGCTCGATCTGTCGAGCTCCGCGGCGATCGTCGTGCTCGTGCAGCTCGCGCTGATCCTGCCGTTCTGCTATCGCTGCGCGGCCGCCGCGCTGCGCCCGGAGCTGACCGTGCTGCGCGAAGCGGCGGCGAGCCTCGGTGCACCGCCCGCGATGGTGCTGCGCCGCGTGCTGCTGCCGCAGCTCGTGCCGGCGCTGCGCGCGAGCCTCGCGCTCGGCTTCGCGCTGTCGCTCGGCGAACTCGGCGCGACGCTGACCGTCTATCCGCCCGGTTTCGCGACCGTGCCGATCGTCGTGATCGGCCAGGTTGAGCGCGGCTATTACCTGCCCGCCTCGGCGCTGTCGCTGCTGATGCTCGGCGCGTCGCTCGCGGCGCTGCTGCTGATCGCCGCGCGCGTGCCGCGCGGCAAGCGGGCGGCATCATGAACGCCGCGTTCGCATTGCGACAGCCCGGCGAGCAATCGGCCGCGGGCAACGGTTCGGCGGATCTCGCGGGACGTTCCGTCGACGTCAACGGCCGACGCTACCGGCTACCGGTCGAACCGACCGTCGTCATCTGCGTTGACGGCTGCGAGTACGACTATCTCGAGCGTGCGGTGGAAGCGGGCGTCGCGCCGTTCATCGGCCGGATGATCGCGCAAGGCACCGCGTGGCGCGCCGACTGCGTCGTGCCGACCTTCACCAACCCGAACAACCTGTCGATCGTCTGCGGCGTGCCGCCGTCGGTTCATGGGATCTGCGGCAACTACTTCTGGGATCCGGCCGCCGACGGCGGTCGCGGCGCCGAAGTGATGATGAACGACCCGGCCTACCTGCGGGCCGGCACGCTGCTCGCGGCGGCGTCCGACGCCGGCGCGCGGGTGGCCGTCGTCACGGCGAAGGACAAGCTGCGCCGGCTGCTCGGCTGGCAGATGAACGGCATCTGTTTTTCCGCCGAGAAGGCCGCGCAGGCGAATCTCGCGGAAAACGGGATCGTCGACGTGCTCGACTGGGTCGGCCTGCCGTCGCCGGACGTGTACAGCGCGGCATTGTCCGAATTCGTGTTCGCGGCCGGCGTGCGGCTCGCGCAGACGCGCCAGGTCGACCTGATGTACCTGTCGACCACCGACTACGTGCAGCACAAGTGCGAGCCGGGCAGTCCTGGCGCGAACGCGTTCTACGCGATGATGGACCGCTATCTCGCGCAGCTCGATGCGCTCGGCTGGGCGATCGGGCTCACGGCCGACCACGGGATGAACGCGAAGCACGATCCGGCCACGGGCCGCCCGAACGTGATCTATCTTCAGGATGCGTTCGACGGCTGGTTCGGTGCGCGGGCCGCACGCGTGATCTTGCCGATCACGGATCCATACGTCGTGCACCACGGCGCGCTCGGCTCGTTCGCAACCGTCTACCTGGCGCCCGGCGTCGACCGGATCGAAGCGATGTGGCGCGTCGGCGGGCTCGACGGCGTCGAGCTCGTACTCGACAACGCGGAAGCGGCCGCGCGCTTCGAACTGCCGGCCGACCGGATCGGGGATCTCGTCGTGATCGGTCGGCGCGACATGACGCTCGGCACGCGCGAGCGCGAACACGACCTGTCCGGCCTGACCGTGCCGCTGCGTTCGCACGGCGGCGTGTCCGAGCAGGAGGTGCCGTTGCTGTTCAACCGTCGGATCGAGCGGGACGACCCTGCACGTCGTCCGCGCAACTTCGACGTCTTCGATTTCGTGCTGAATCGGGTCGCGACATGATGGCTCACCCTCGACAGGATCACCCCGCGTTTCGCGCCGAGGCGCTGCGCTGGTGCGGCACGCGCGCGACGCGCGACCGTGTGCTCGACGTCGCCGATCCGTACACCGGCACGCGCGTCGGTACGGCGCCGCTGGCGAGCGTCGACGATGTGCGCGCCGCGTTCGACTACGCGATGGCGTACCGGCCCGCGCTCACGCGCTACGAGCGTTCGCAGATCCTCGAGCGCGCGGCCGCGCTGCTGCGCGAGCGTGCCGAGGAGGCGTCCGACCTGATCACGCTCGAGTCGGGATTGTCGAAACAGGATTCGCGCTACGAGATCGGTCGCGTTGCCGACGTGCTGAAGTTTGCTTCGGTCGAAGCGCTGCGCGACGACGCACAGAGCTTCTCGTGCGACCTGACGCCCCACGGCAAGGCGCGCCGCGTGTTCTCGCAGCGCCAGCCGCTCGACGGCGTGATCGTCGCGATCACGCCGTTCAATCACCCGATGAACCAGGTCGCGCACAAGATCGCGCCGGCGATTGCGACCAACAACCGCGTGATCGTGAAGCCGTCGGAGAAGGTGCCGCTGTCGGCGTTTTATCTGGCGGACCTGCTGTATGAAGCCGGTTTGCCGGAGCCGATGCTGCAGGTGCTGACCGGCGACCCGCGCGAAATCGCGGACGAACTCGTCACGCATCCGCATGCATCGCTGATCACCTTTACGGGCGGCGTGTCGATCGGCAAGGCGATCGCCGCGCGGGCCGGCTACCGGCGCATCGTGCTGGAGCTGGGCGGCAACGATCCGCTGATCGTCCTCGGCGATGCCGATCTGGAACGTGCGGCATCGCTGGCCGTGCTCGGTTCGTACCGGAATTCGGGGCAGCGCTGCACGGCCGTCAAGCGGATCCTGGTACAGCGCTCGGTCGCGCCGGCGTTTACCGAGCTGCTCGTCGAGAAGACGCGCGCCTGGAAGTACGGCGATCCGTTCGATCCCGCAAACGAAATGGGCACGGTGATCGACGCCGTCGCGGCGCGGCTGTTCGAGGCCCGGGTCGGCGAGGCGGTCGCGCAGGGGGCGCGCCTGCTGACCGGCAACGTGCGGCGCGGTGCGCTCTATTCGCCGACCGTGCTCGACAACGTTGATCCGTCGATGACGCTCGTGTGCGAGGAGACCTTCGGCCCCGTTTCACCCGTCATCGCGTTCGACACGATCGACGACGCGATCCGGATCAGCAACGGCACGGCGTTCGGGCTGTCGTCGGGCATCTGTACGGACAGTACGGCCGCGGTCGTGCGGTTCGTGAACGAGCTGAACGTCGGGACGGTGAATGTCTGGGAGGTGCCCGGTTACCGGATCGAGCTGTCGCCGTTCGGCGGGATCAAGGATTCGGGGCTCGGCTATAAGGAAGGCGTTCAGGAAGCGATGAAGAGCTTCACGAATCTGAAGACGTTTTCGCTGCCTTGGGAGTGAGCGGATGGCATTGACGGTAGACGAGATTCACGGGCTGTATCGCGAGCACGGCCACGTTGCCTATAGCGGCGAACCCGTCACGCAGCTGGAGCATGCGTTGCAGAGCGGCTTGCTGGCGGAGGAGGCGGGCGCCGACGAGGCGCTGGTCGCGGCGGCGTTCCTGCATGATCTGGGGCATTTGCTGAATCGGCAGGGCGAGACGCCGAGCGCGCGCGGGATCGACGACCTGCATCAGTATTACGTGCTGCCGTTCCTGCGGCCGCTGTTTTCGGACGCGGTTCTGGAGCCGATCCGGCTGCACGTCGACGCGAAGCGTTGCCTGTGCCGCACGGACGCCGGCTACTTCGAGAGCCTGTCGCCGGATTCGGTGCGCAGCCTCGCGCTGCAGGGCGGCATCTTCAGTGAAGCGGAGACGGCGGCATTCCTGCAGCGCCCGTTCGCGGAAGACGCGCTGCGCCTGCGCCGCTGGGACGATACGGCCAAGGAAGAGGGCAAGGCGACGCCGGACCTCGATCACTATATGGAGATCGTGGCGCGCCAGGTGCGTGTGAGCTGACGATTCGGCTGCATCCATATAAGCCCCCGCACGCGGCAGCGTGCGGGGGCTTATATTTTTCGCGAAACCCCTTGCGCGATTGCCGGCAGGTGCTTAGAATTACGCCTCTTTCGCGCTAACGGAAACGCAGCGCGGGAGAAGAAGGGAAGCGGTGCTGTCGGGCGGGTCGTAGCGGCCTCGGCGGTGCAGGAAGTTGAACCCCAGCCGTCGCAACGAAGCAGTTAAAAAGTTGTTGACGAACTGAAAAAGACGGTTCATAATCTCGCTTCTCTGCTGCTGAAAACGCAGCGCTGCTGAGAAAACCTCCGGGTCCTCGCAGAAATGCTCTTTAAAAATTAACAGCCGATAAGTGTGGGCGCTTGATGGTAGCGAGCTGATCTTCGGATCAGAAAAGCGAAAGTATCAAGAGTCTCACACTAAAGTAAGTCAGGTTTATGAAGTGATTCATATTCCTGTCAGCTTTGAGTGAGCGACCGGTTCTTAACCGAACCGAAAG
>NZ_CAJPHM010000025.1:0-97347 GCF_905339955.1 Burkholderia sp. BCC1996 | reverse complement strand
CAAAAAAAAGCAGCCCGAAGGCTGCTTTCTTTCGCGGGATACGCGCGCGCGGCTCAGTGCCGGCTGCGGATCTTCGCCAGACGCTGGATCGCTTCGAGCTGCGCCATCGCGGTCGCGAGCTCGGATTGCGCCTTTGCGAGGTCGAGGTCCGACTTCGCGTTCTGCAGCGTTTCCTCGGCACGCTTGCGCGCTTCCTCGGCTTTCGCCGCGTCGAGGTCCTTGCCGCGGATCGCGGTATCGGCGAGCACCGTCACGGCGCCCGGCTGCACTTCGAGAATGCCGCCTGCGACGAACACGAATTCGTCGTTGCCGCCCTCGACTTCGATGCGCACCGCACCCGGACGAATCCGGGTGATGAGCGGCGTGTGGCCCGGCAGAATGCCCAGCTCACCCGTTTCGCCCGGCAGCGCGACGAATTTCGCCTCGCCCGAGAAGATCTGCTCTTCCGCGCTGACGACGTCTACTTTGATGGTTGCCATATCGACTCCAATCTCATCCACGGGTTGAGCGTATTGCGGCCGGCGCGAGCAGCCGGAACAAAGTCATCGCTGACTGATTGCTCCGGCCGGCACACGCCGGCTTGCGACTCACTCAAGCCGTTACTGGATCTTCTTGGCCTTTTCGAAGGCTTCGTCGATCGTGCCGACCATGTAGAACGCCTGTTCCGGCAGGTGGTCGCACTCGCCGTCGACGATCATCTTGAAGCCACGGATCGTTTCCTTCAGCGGCACATACTTGCCCGGCGAGCCCGTGAACACTTCAGCGACGTGGAACGGCTGCGACAGGAAACGCTGGATCTTACGCGCACGTGCGACCGACAGCTTGTCTTCCGGCGACAGTTCGTCCATGCCCAGAATCGCGATGATGTCGCGCAGTTCCTTGTAGCGCTGCAGCGTCTGCTGAACGCGACGGGTGATCGAGTAGTGCTCTTCACCGATCACGTTCGGGTCGATCTGGCGCGACGTCGAGTCGAGCGGGTCGACCGCCGGGTAGATACCCAGCGAAGCGATGTCACGCGACAGAACGACGGTTGCGTCCAGGTGGCCGAAGGTCGTTGCCGGCGACGGGTCGGTCAAGTCGTCCGCAGGGACGTACACGGCCTGAACCGACGTAATCGAGCCCTTCTTGGTCGACGTGATGCGCTCTTGCAGCTTGCCCATTTCTTCAGCCAGCGTCGGCTGATAGCCCACTGCCGACGGCATACGGCCGAGCAGTGCCGACACTTCGGTACCGGCCAGCGTGAAACGGTAGATGTTGTCGACGAAGAACAGCACGTCGAGGCCTTCGTCACGGAAGTGCTCGGCCATCGTCAGGCCGGTCAGCGCGACGCGCAGACGGTTGCCCGGCGGCTCGTTCATCTGGCCGTACACCAGCGCGACCTTGTCGAGAACGTTCGAGTCCTTCATTTCGTGGTAGAAGTCGTTCCCTTCACGGGTACGCTCGCCCACGCCCGCGAACACGGAGTAACCGCCGTGTTCCTTCGCGATGTTGTTGATGAGCTCCATCATGTTGACGGTCTTGCCCACGCCAGCACCGCCGAACAGGCCAACCTTGCCGCCCTTCGCGAACGGGCAGATCAGGTCGATGACCTTGATACCCGTTTCGAGCAGTTCGGTCGACGGCGACAGTTCGTCGAACGCCGGAGCCTTCTGGTGGATCGAACGCGTCGTTTCGCTTTCGATCGGGCCGGCTTCGTCGATCGGACGGCCGAGCACGTCCATGATACGACCGAGGGTCGGCTTGCCGACCGGAACCGAAATCGGCTTGCTCGTGTTCTTCACGGTCAGGCCGCGGCGCAGGCCGTCGGATGCACCCAGACAGATGGTACGGACCACGCCGTCGCCCAGCTGCTGCTGGACTTCGAGCGTCAGTTCCGAGCCATCGAGAATGAGCGCGTCGTAGATCTTCGGCATGCTGTCGCGCGGGAATTCCACGTCGATAACGGCGCCGATGCACTGTACGATCTTGCCTTCTACCAAAGCAGCAGTACTCATCGCTTTTCCTTTAAATACCTGATTCTTTACTCGCGCAAAGGCGCAGTTGTCGTCCGTGGCGCGCGCTTAAACAGCGGCTGCGCCGCCGACGATCTCCGACAGTTCTTTCGTAATCGCGGCCTGGCGGCTCTTGTTGTACACGAGCTGCAGTTCGCTGATCACCGTCTTCGCGTTGTCGGACGCGGCCTTCATCGCGACCATCCGCGCCGATTGCTCGGACGCCATGTTCTCCGCGACGGCCTGGTACACCAGCGCCTCGACGTAACGCACGAGCAGTTCGTCGACGACTGCCTGCGCGTCCGGCTCGTAGATGTAGTCCCACGACGTGGCCGGCGTACCGTCATCGGCTTCGAAGTGTTCCGACGACAGCGGCAGCAGCTGCTCGATCACGGCTTCCTGCTTCATCGTGTTGACGAAGCGCGTGTAAGCGATATAGACCGCTGACAGCTTGCCTTCCGAGTACAGATCGAGCTGCGTCTTCACGGCGCCGATCAGCTTGTCCAGATGCGGGGTGTCGCCGAGGTGCACGACCTGCGACATCACCTTCGCGCCGAAGCGGTTCAGGAACCCGAGGCCCTTGCCGCCGATCGCGGTGGCTTCGACCTTCTGGCCCTTCTCTTCCAGCTCCTTGAACTTCTGCACCGTCGCACGCAGCACGTTGGTGTTCAGACCGCCGCAAAGACCCTTGTCCGTCGTGACGAGGATGATGCCGGCCGTCTGCGCGCCGTCGTTTGCCACCATGAACGGGTGGCGGTACTCCGGGTTCGCACGGCTCATGTGCGCGGCGATGGCACGGACCTTGTCTGCATACGGACGAGCGGCGCGCATGCGTTCCTGCGCGCGACGCATCTTCGATGCAGCCACCATCTCCATCGCCTTCGTGATCTTGCGCGTGTTCTGCACGCTCTTGATCTTGCCGCGAATTTCCTTCATTCCAGCCATAGCTTGCTCCTTGACCGAAGCGGCGCGGGCGCATCAGCACCCGCGCGGCCTCAGTGTGTCACTCGCGGATCAATAGGCACCGGACTTCTTGAAGGATTCGATCGCCGAGCGCAGTGCGCCTTCGTCGTCCTTCGAGAGATCCTTGGTGTCTTCGATGCGCTTGATGAGGTCAGCGTGGCTGGTCTTCAGGTTGTCGCGCAGGCCCTTCTCGAACGACAGCACTTGCTTGACGTCGAGATCGTCGAGGTAACCGTTGTTCGCGGCGTACAGCGACACGGCCAGTTCCCAGACCTGCAGCGGCTGGTACTGCGGCTGCTTCAGCAGTTCCGTCACGCGGCGGCCGCGCTCGAGCTGCTTGCGGGTCGCTTCGTCGAGGTCCGATGCGAACTGCGCGAATGCGGCCAGTTCACGGTACTGCGCGAGGTCGGTACGGATACCGCCCGACAGCTTCTTCACGACCTTCGTCTGAGCAGCGCCACCGACGCGCGACACCGACACGCCGGCGTTGATTGCCGGGCGGATGCCTGCGTTGAACAGGTCGGTTTCCAGGAAGATCTGGCCGTCGGTAATCGAGATCACGTTCGTCGGAACGAACGCGGTCACGTCGCCAGCCTGCGTTTCGATGACCGGCAGTGCCGTCAGCGAGCCGCTCTTGCCCTTCACTTCGCCGTTCGTGAACTTCTCGACGTACTCTTCCGACACGCGAGCAGCACGCTCGAGCAGACGCGAGTGCAGATAGAACACGTCGCCCGGGTATGCTTCACGGCCCGGCGGGCGGCGCAGCAGCAGCGAGATCTGACGGTATGCCCAAGCCTGCTTGGTCAAGTCGTCATAGATGATCAGCGCGTCTTGGCCGCGGTCGCGGAAGTATTCGCCCATCGTGCAGCCGGCGTACGGCGCGAGGTACTGCATCGCTGCCGAATCCGAAGCCGAAGCGGCGACGACGATCGTGTATTCCATCGCGCCCGTTTCTTCGAGCTTGCGAACCACGTTCATGATCGACGAAGCCTTCTGGCCGATCGCGACGTAGATACAGATCAGGTCCTTGCCCTTCTGGTTGATGATCGCGTCGAGCGCCACCGCGGTCTTGCCGCACTGACGGTCGCCGATGATCAGCTCACGCTGGCCACGGCCGATCGGCACCATTGCGTCGATCGACTTGATGCCCGTCTGCACCGGCTGCGACACCGACTTACGCCAGATCACGCCCGGGGCGATCTTTTCGATCGCGTCGGTCAGCTTCGCGTTGACCGGACCCTTGCCGTCGATCGGGTTGCCGAGCGCATCGACCACGCGGCCGACGAGTTCCGGACCAACCGGGACTTCGAGAATGCGGCCCGTCGTCTTGACGATGTCGCCTTCCGAGATGTGTTCGTATTCGCCGAGAATCACCGCGCCGACCGAGTCGCGCTCGAGGTTCAGCGCGAGACCGAACGTGTTGCCCGGAAACTCGAGCATTTCGCCCTGCATCACGTCCGACAGGCCGTGGATACGCACGATACCGTCGGTCACGGAGATCACGGTGCCCTGGTTGCGAACGTCTGCGCTCGCTTCAAGGCCCTGGATCCGGCTCTTGATCAGCTCGCTGATCTCAGAGGGATTGAGTTGCATTATTCGCTCCTGATAGTCAATTCTGTTGCGTGCCGGCGTGGCGCTCAGGCGGTCAAGGCAGCCTGCATCGATGCGAGGCGCGCGCGAACCGAGGTGTCGAGCACTTCGTCGCCGACCGTCACGCGCACGCCGCCGATCAGCGACGAATCGACTTCGACCGTCGGCTTCAGCTTGCGCTTGAACTTGCGTTCGAGGCCAGAGACGAGGCTTTCGAGATCCGCGCCGTTCAGCGGGAACGCGCTCACGATCTCGGCGTCGGCTGCACCTTCACGTTCGTTCTTGAGCGCCTCGAACTGCTCGGCGATTTCCGGCAGCAGCGCGATGCGATGATTGTCGACCAGCATCTGCACGAAGTTCTTCGCTTCGGCGCCGGCCGCGACCGGCGACTTCACCGCAGCAAGCAGCAACTCGGCTACTTGCGTGCGCGTCACCTTCGGGCTCGACGCGACCGACAGCACTTCCGGCAGACGCGCAACCTGGGCCAGCTCTTGCACGAGCGTGGACCAGGCGGCGATGTCACCTCCCTCGGCCACGCGGAACAGCGCTTCTGCGTAAGGGCGGGCGATGGTTGCAAGTTCGGCCATGATCAGAGCTCGGCTTTCAGTTGATTCAGCAGTTGGGCGTGGGCCGTTTGATCGACTTCGCGCTTCAGGATCTGCTCGGCGCCCTTCACGGCCAGCGCGGCGACTTCGCCACGCAGCGCTTCGCGCGCCTTCACGATTTGCTGTTCTGCTTCCGCTTTCGCCTGGGCGACGATGCGGGCGGCTTCAGCCTGGGCGTTGGCCTTGATTTCCTCGGCGACCGCCTGCGCACGCTTTTCAGCGTCGGCGATGCGCTGCTGGCCGTCGTTGCGGGCCTGCGCGAGTTCCTGGTCCACGCGCTTGTGCGCTGCGTCGAGTTCCGCCTTGCCCTTCTCCGCGGCTGCGAGGCCGTCGGCGATCTTCTTCGAACGTTCGTCGAGGGCGTTGATCAACGGCGGCCACACGAACTTCATCGTGAACCACGCGAGGACCAGGAACACGACCATTTGCGCAAACAGAGTTGCGTTGAGATTCACGGTGTTTCCTTATCTGCTATTCCGGAAAAATGAAACGGTAAGGCGCTCATCGAGTTGCATTCGATCAGCGCCCCAAGTCTCCGTTCCGCCCTGCGCCGGCTCACGCCGGTCGCATATTTCCGAGGAACCTTAGCCTGCGACGAGCTTCGACAGGAGCGGGTTCGCGAACGCGAACAGCATTGCGACACCAACGCCGATCAGGAATGCAGCGTCGATCAGGCCGGCCAGCAGGAACATCTTCGTTTGCAGCGGGTTGATGAGTTCCGGCTGACGTGCGCAGGCTTCGATGTACTTGCCACCCATCAGCGCGATACCGATACAGGCGCCGATTGCACCCAGGCCGATGATGATGCCGATACCGATGGCGGTCAGACCCTGGATGTTGGCGATGTAAGCTTGCATGATCACTCCTTTGTGAAAAGACTTGGAACTGAGATTTAAAAAACTAAAACGGAAACTCTTTTTTGCACGCCGCGCTTAGTGCTTGTCGTGCGCTTGGCCGAGATACACCAGCGTCAGCATCATGAAGATGAATGCCTGCAACAGAACAATCAGGATGTGGAAGATTGCCCAGACGCTACCCGCGATCACGTGACCAACGAAGCCGAGGAACGTTGCGTCGCCACCGAAGCTCCACATGCTGCCGAGCAGGGCGATCAACAGGAACAACAGCTCACCCGCGTACATGTTGCCGAACAGCCGCATGCCGAGGGAGACGGTCTTCGCGAGATATTCGACGATGTTGAGCGCGAGGTTAGGGATCCACAGCAGCGGGTGGGCACCGAACGGGGCCGACAGCAGCTCATGCACAAAGCCGCCCGCGCCCTTGATCTTGATGCTGTAGTAGATCATCAGGACGAACACGCCGAGCGCGATGCCGAGCGTGCCGTTCAGGTCGGCCGTCGGGACGATGCGATGGTGGGAAATCACGTCCGACAGACCGAGCAGGCCGATCACGCGGCCCGGCAGGTCGACGGGGAGGAAGTCGAGGGAGTTCATCAGCGCGACCCACACGAACACCGTGAGGGCGAGCGGAGCGATGAAGGTGCGGTTGCCGTGGACGATCGCCTTCGATTGATCCTCGACCATTTCGACGAGCATCTCGATTGCGCACTGGAAACGGCCCGGCACGCCCGACGTCGCCTTGCGGGCGGCCAGACGCAGCAGGAGGATCGTCACGATGCCGCACACGATCGACCAGAACAGCGTGTCGAGGTTCCAGACGTGGATGTCGAAAATCGACGTCTGATGCGAGGTGGAGAAATTCTGCAAGTGGTGCGCAATGTACTCGGACGGATCCGGACCGCGCGTGCCTTCGCTAGCTGCCATATCGTTAATGCCACCCAAATTGTCGAAAATCGTTTTGCCCCGTTCCGCAATACGCTATTGCCGCGATTGCGGGAACGGGCCGGTGCGGTTCGTTGTCGAAACCGCACGCTGCTTGTTGCTTACCGCCAGGCCAGCGCGATCCAGTACGTCTTCAGCACGACGAGGTAGGTGACGAGGAGTGCCGGCCAGTGCACGCCGGCGTAGCCGTATGCCACTGCGGCGAACATCCCGATCGTCACGCCGAGCTTCAGGGCTTCGCCCATCACCCAGCTCATCACGGTGGCCGAGCCACCTGCCTTCAGTCGTGCCACGAACAACGCGCTTGGCACCCAGCCGATCGCCCCGCCCAGAAACGCGGATTGCGCAGCGGCGCCCGGCGACTTTGAAAACAGCCACCACGCCAGCGTTGCAACCAGGGACAAGACCACCTGCGCGATCACCACCTTGTAAGGGGTCACGCGCGACGGCTTGCTCACGTCCGGACCGAACAACCTCTCGGCTTCCGTCCGCGTGAGCGGAACGATGTTGTTATCTTGCTGCTCGGCATCCCAGTCGTCGTCATCGGACTCGCGCCGCTCGCCGGCCGCTGAAGCGGTGCGTTGCGCTCGGTGATCATCGTGCCTGTCGTTCGGCGCCTGACCCGCCATCGCAATCTTCCGCAAAATCCTTGAACCCGGCCCCTGCTTTCCGAAAGCTTTCAGGGGTGCCTAGCTAACAAATCCGGGCGATTGTAAGCGATAGTTGCAAGTGATTCAAGGCTTTAGACGCGACAAAAACCTGCGTAAAACGACGCCTCATCATGTGAAAAACGCGCGAATCCACGACGTACGATGACAGTTGTAAGGTCGCTTTTTTGCACCGGTATTTCTTGCCCGAAAAAGTCCGGCGACGAGGCAATGACGTGGCATCGACGCCTGGTGCGGGCGACACCGGCGCGACGCGTTTGCAGCAGGAATTCCGCTGTGACGCGATCACGGAAAATGATCGGGCGCAGCGATGCGAAGGAGAGGAAATACTGTGACCACCGCGACGAGCGCGATGCGTGAAATACGCTCGCACGCGAGCGCGTCGATGCCTGCAATCAGTTGTTGTGCCACCACAGTCTATCGACTGTGGATCGCCGCACTTATCAACAGCCCCGGCTTCTCACCCACTGCGAATGCTGTGCCCCACCCCGTCAAGCTTGCAGCACGCCTGCACCGCAGGCGGCCGCATCGCTTAACCGCGCACGAGCAACCACGCACCCAATGCCGCGCTCACGAGCGCGAACGGGATCGACACGAGGTGAAACGGCAGCCACATGCGCGGCTCCTTCGCGAGACGCACCGCGATCAGGTTCGCGAGCGAACCGATCGCGAAACCGAAACCGCCGACCGATACGCCGAACGCGAGCGCCCGCCAGTCGTGCGTGAATTCCGACAGCAGGATCGCCGCCGGCACGTTGCTGATGCCCTGTGACAGCACCGCGCCTGCCGCGAACACGCGCAGCGGCGAATCGAGGTGAGTCCGCGCGATCGCGTCGTGGACGACGGGCAGCGCGGCCGCGCTGCGCAGCACGACGAACATCAGCACGAAGATCAGCAGCAGCAGCCAGTCGATCTTCAGGACTGCATCACGTCTCGCGACCAGCAGCGCGATCACGACGGCGATCAGGCCCGGCACGGGATGGTGCGCGTCGGCGAGCAGCACGAACGCACCGAACAGCACCGCCGCGAGCAACGCATGCAGGCGCTGGACGGGTACGGCCTGGACGTCTCCCGACAGGTCGAGCGGCTTCGCGCGAAACGCACACGCCGTCAGCACGAGCAGCAGCGCCATCAGCGCCAGCGCGAGCGGCCCGAGCGTGACGACGAAGCGGCCGAACGACACGCCGCTCAATTGCCACAGGAACAGGTTCTGGGGATTGCCGAGCGGTGTCGCGACGGACCCCGCATTGACGGCCAGCGCGACCACGATCACGAGCCGCCGGAAAGGCAGCGGCGTCAGCAGGCGCAGCGACACCATCAGCGGCACGACGACGAACAGCGCGACATCGTTGGTGAGCCACATCGCGAGCGCCGCCGCGAACACGACGAGCAGCATCGCCAGCCCGCGCTCGGAATGCACGTGATGCACGATGCGATGCGCGAGCCACATCAGGCACCCGGACAGCTCGAGCGCCTTGGTCAGCATCAGCAGGCCCGCGAGCGTCGCGACGGTCTGCCAGTCGACGAGACCGATCAACGTGGCAATTGGTTGCGGACGCAACCATTGAAGAATAATCAGTGCAAGCGCCAGCACCGCCAGCACCGGCTCCTGCATCAGCCATCCAAGCCATCGGCGCGGCGCGGCCGCGCCCGTGTTCTCCGTCAATCGCACCTCGTTACTCTTCCGTCGCGACGTTGCCGCGAAGGCGCGCGAGAATGCCCTCGAGCGCGTCGAGGTTGCCGAAGTCGATCAGCACCTGCCCTCGCCCGCGGCGGCCGAGCTTGATCTTCACCGTCGACGCGAGCAGGTCGGACAACTCTTCCTCGAGACGGCGCGTGTCGCGGCCGCCGTCATCCTTCGCGCGCGCCTTCACCGCCGGCGCTTCCTTCGTCGTGTGCGCGACCAGCTTCTCGGTCTCGCGCACCGACATGCGCTTGTTGACGACCTGGTGCGCGAGCGTGATCTGCGTCGCGGCGTCGACCGCGAGCAGCGCGCGCGCGTGCCCCATGTCGAGATCGCCGGCCAGCAGCATCGTCTGCACCGGCGAAGCGAGGTTCAGCAGGCGCAGCAGGTTCGATACCGCGCTGCGCGAACGGCCGACCGATTCGGCCGCCTGTTCGTGCGTGAAACCGAACTCGTCGAGCAGACGCTGGATACCGTGCGCCTCTTCCAGCGGGTTCAGGTCCTCGCGCTGGATGTTCTCGATCAGCGCCATCGCCGCGGCGGCCTGATCGGACACGTCCTTCACGAGCACCGGCACTTCGTCGAGGCCGGCCAGGCGTGCCGCGCGGAAACGCCGCTCGCCTGCGATGATCTCGTATTTGTCAGACGAAATGGGCCGTACCAGGATCGGCTGCATCACGCCTTGCGCGCGAATGCTGGCCGCCAGCTCCTGCAGGCTGCCTTCGTCCATCCGCGTCCGCGGCTGGTACTTGCCGGCCTGCAGCTTGCCGAGCGCGAGCGTGTTCGGTGCCCCTTCGATCTTCACCGCTTCGGTGATGTCCGCACTGCCGCCGAGCAGCGCTTCGAGGCCACGTCCCAAGCCCTTCTTCTTTGGTACCGCGTTCATGTCTTTCTTCCTCGCTTCGCTCATGTCCGGATCACGACACCTCGAACGCGCGCACGCGATCGATCATCTCGGCACCGAACTGGAGATACGCCTGCGCACCGCGCGAATTGCGGTCGAACACGACGCCCGGCAACCCGTAACTCGGCGCTTCCGCGAGGCGCACGTTGCGCGGAATCACCGCGTCGAACACCTTGTCGCCGAAGTGCGCTTTCAGTTGATCGGAGACTTGCTGCTGCAGCGTGATGCGCGGATCGAACATCACGCGCAACAAGCCAATGATCTTCAGGTCGCGGTTCATGTTCGCGTGAACCTGCTTGATCGTGTTGACGAGATCCGACAACCCTTCCAGCGCGAAGTACTCGCACTGCATCGGGATCACGACGCCATGCGCCGCGCACAGCCCGTTCAGCGTCAGCAGCGACAGCGTCGGCGGGCAATCGATCAGCACGAAGTCGTAGTCGTCGGCCACATGCTCGAGCGCGGCCTTCAACCGACGCTCGCGGTTGTCGATGCTGATCAGTTCGATCTCGGCACCCGACAGCTCGCGGTTGGCCGGCAGCACGTCGTACGTGACGCCCTCCGGACGCACGCGCGCGTCCGTCACCGAGACGCCGTCAACCAGCACTTCGTACACGGTCGACTCGCAGGCGGCCTTGTCGATCCCGCTGCCCATCGTCGCGTTGCCCTGCGGGTCGAGATCGATCAGCAGGACTCGTTGCTCCTGCGCTGCAAGGCTTGCGGCGAGATTGACCGATGTCGTCGTCTTGCCGACGCCCCCCTTCTGGTTCGCAACGCAGAAGATCTTTGCCATCGTTGGTGTGTTCCCTTTACCTTCAAACAAACAGCGCGCTACCGCGCGCCTTCAATTCGCCTCGTCGACGGTGACCTCGATCAGATGCCGTTCGGCATCGAGCATCGGTACCGCCAGCCGCATCGTCTGCTTTACGCGACTGCCTTCCGGCAGCCGTGCAATTTCGTCGTCCGGGTGGACACCCTTCATTGCCCAGATCGATCCGCCGGGCGCGACGAGATGTCGAGCAAGTTTAACGAAGTCGGATAGATCCGCGAAGGCGCGGGATACGATCATGTCGAATTTTTCCGGCACTTCGACACCCGGCTGCAGCGATTCGACCCGCCCGGTGACGACCGACAGGTTCGCGAGCTTCAGCTCCGCACGCATCTGCGTCTGGAATGCAGACTTCTTCTGCACGATATCGTTCAGCGTCACTTGCCAGTCCGGCCGGACGATCGCCAGCACGATACCGGGCAACCCGCCGCCCGAACCCACGTCGAGCACGCGCGCCGATGCACGGTCGCGCAGATGCGGAACGATGGAGAGTGAATCAAGAATGTGCTGGATCAGCATCTGCTTCGGGTCGCGGATCGCGGTCAGGTTGTAGACCGCGTTCCACTTGCCGAGCAGCGCGACGTAATCGAGCAGCTGGTTGCGTTGTGTATCCGTCAATGCGATGTCGAGCGCGGCCGTGCCGTCGACGAGCATTTGTTCAAGTACGTCCCGATTAACCGCCGGCGCGCGACGCGCCGTCATTGTTGCGTCGGGACGGTGCCGCCCCCCTGCTCGGTCGCCTCTGCGGCAGTGCCATTACGACGGCCGAGGCCACGGCGCTTCAGGTGCACCATCAGCAGCGAGATCGCAGCCGGCGTGACGCCCGAGATCCGCGATGCCTGGCCGATCGTTTCCGGCCGGAACTCGTTGAGCTTCTGGCTCACTTCGAACGACAGGCCGCGCACCTCGCGATAGTCGATACCGTCCGGCAGGCGCGTGTTCTCGTTCGCATCGTTGCGCTCGATCTCGCTCGCCTGGCGTTCGATATAGCCCTGATATTTGATACCGATCTCGACCTGCTCCTTGATCTGCTCGAGCAGCACCGGATCGTCGGCCAACGGCTCCGCCGGACCGCATTCCCCGCCCTTCAGGCCGCACACGCCGTCGTAGCTGATACCCGGGCGACGCAGCAGCTCCGCGAGGCTGTACTCGTGATCGATCGCCTTGCCGAGCAGCGCGGTCGCCTCTTCCGGCGGCAGCGTCTTCGGCGTGACCCATGTCGACTTCAGTCGTTCGGTTTCACGTGAAACAGCGTCGCGCTTCCGGCTGAACGCATCCCAGCGCACGTCGTCCACCAGGCCCAGCTCGCGGCCGATCTCGGTCAGGCGCATGTCCGCATTGTCTTCACGCAGGCTCAAACGATACTCGGCACGGCTCGTGAACATCCGGTACGGCTCGGCCACGCCACGCGTGACGAGGTCGTCGACCAGTACGCCAAGGTACGCCTGGTCGCGACGCGGACACCATGCGTCCTTCTCCTGCACGTAACGGCCTGCGTTCAGACCGGCCAGCAGGCCTTGAGCGGCCGCTTCTTCATAGCCCGTCGTGCCGTTGATCTGGCCCGCAAAGAACAGCCCGTTGATCGCCTTCGTCTCGAGCGATGCCTTCAGCGCGCGCGGGTCGAAGTAATCGTATTCGATCGCATAGCCGGGGCGGAGGATGTGCGCGTTCTCGAGGCCGCGCATCGAGTGCACGAGTTCGAGCTGCACGTCGAACGGCAGGCTCGTCGAAATCCCGTTCGGATAGAACTCGTTGGTCGTCAGCCCTTCCGGCTCGAGGAAGATCTGGTGCGATTCCTTCGACGCGAACCGGTGGATCTTGTCCTCGATCGACGGGCAGTAACGCGGGCCGACACCTTCGATCACGCCTGTATACATGGGCGACCGGTCGAGGCCGCCGCGAATGATGTCGTGCGTGCGCTCGTTCGTATGCGTGACCCAGCACGGCAACTGCTGCGGATGTTGCTCCGCACGGCCCAGGAACGAGAACACCGGGATCGGATCGAGGTCGCCCGGCTGCTCGTCCAGCTTCGAAAAATCGATCGAGCGGCCGTCGATACGCGGCGGCGTACCGGTCTTCAGGCGGCCCTGCGGCAGCTTCAGCTCCTTCAGACGCGCCGACAGCGACACGGCCGCCGGATCGCCCGCGCGACCGCCCGTGTAATTGTTCAGGCCGACGTGGATCTTGCCGTCGAGGAAGGTACCCGCGGTCAGCACCACCGCGCGTGCGCGGAAGCGGATGCCGATCTGCGTGACGGCGCCCACCACGCGGTCGCCTTCGACCATCAGATCGTCGACGGCCTGCTGGAACAGCCACAGGTTCGGCTGGTTCTCGAGCCGATGGCGGATCGCAGCCTTGTACAGGATACGGTCGGCCTGCGCACGCGTCGCGCGCACGGCCGGGCCTTTCGACGAATTCAGGATCCGGAACTGAATACCGCTCTCGTCCGTCGCGGCGGCCATTGCACCGCCAAGCGCATCGACCTCCTTGACCAGATGGCCCTTGCCAATGCCGCCGATCGACGGATTGCAGCTCATCTGCCCGAGCGTTTCGATGTTATGGGTCAGCAGCAACGTCTTCGCACCCATACGGGCCGATGCCAACGCGGCCTCCGTGCCGGCGTGCCCGCCGCCGACGACGATGACGTCAAATTCTGTGGGAAAAAGCATGGTGGATTCCGCGCGCAGGACTGCGCACGAACCTATCTGAGAAATGTATGGGCCGAATTATAGCGGGTTCGCTTTTCACCCGAAGGCCGTCCGAATGGTAGGGACCGTTCATTTAGCCGGTTTTTTTTGGCCGATCGGCCGACCGTGCCGCCTGGCGCGGCCTTGGCGGCGCTGGCACGACCTCGACGCAATCGGTCACGCTGTGCAAAACCGAGGACCAGGTAGCGGCTCGTGAACCGACATCACCGTGGCATCACAGTATTTCCGGTGAATCGCCCGACACTTATCCCCTGTGCCGCCCGCCTCTCTGGCGGCCGACCACTATCGCGCATGCAACGCTCATTCCCCTGTGCAACCCGACGTGATGAACCCGCACTCTCATCACAGTGCTTCCGCTGGTTGCTCCGGCACTTATCCCCACACTCGATTCACCCTCACGTCCCCCTCCTCCAAAAACAAAAACGGCGTGTTTCACGTGAAACACGCCGCCCGTTTCCCGCCCACCGCCTCACCCATCAAGCCGTTTTCTTCGCCAGCCCCAGATACGTTTCGATCACCTGCGGATTCTGTGCCAACTCGGCAGCCGGCCCTTCCAGCGCAAACTCGCCGGTCTCCAGCACATAGCCGTAGTCCGAGATCTGTAGCGCGGCCCGCGCGTTCTGCTCGATCAGCAGCGTCGCGACGCCCGTGCCACGCAACGCGCTGATGATATGAAAAATCTCTTTCACGATCAGCGGCGCCAGCCCGAGGCTCGGCTCGTCCAGCATCAGCAGGTCGGGCTTACCCATCAGCGCGCGGCCCACCGCAAGCATCTGCCGTTCGCCGCCCGACAGCGTGCCGGCCGCCTGCTTGCGCCGCTCCTTGAGCCGCGGAAACAGCGTGAACACATGATCGAGCTGGTCGAGGAAGTTCGACTCACCCGCGACCTTGCGGCGATACGCGCCCAGCACGAGGTTGTCCTCGACGGTCATCGTGCTGAACAGCTCGCGCTTTTCCGGCACAAGGCACATCCCGCGCGCGACGCGCTGCTCGACGGGCAATGCGCCTACGTCGTTACCGCGGTAAACGATCGCGCCCGACGCGTGCCCGGTCACCGGCAACGCGCCCATGATCGCGTTCAGCAGCGTCGACTTGCCGGCTCCGTTCGGGCCGATCACGCTGACGATCTGCCCTGCGCCGACCTTGATCGCCGCACCGTGCAGCGCCTCGACCTTTCCGTACCGCACCGCCAGCCCGCGTACCTCGAGAATCGGCATCGTCGTGTCCGTCATCACTCCACCCCGCCCAGATACGCTTCGAGCACCGCCGGATCCTGCTGCACGTCCTGCGGCAGCCCTTCCGCGATCCGCGTGCCGAATTCCATCACCACCAGCCGGTCAGTGAGGTTCATCACGAAATCCATGTCATGTTCCACGAGCAACACGCTCATCCCTTCGGCCTTCAGGCGCCGCAGCAGGTCCGCGAGCTGCTGCTTCTCCTGGTAGCGCAGCCCGGCCGCCGGCTCGTCGAGCAGCAGCAGCGTCGGATCGCAGCACAGCGCGCGCGCGATTTCGAGAATCCGCTGCTGGCCAAGCGCGAGGCTGCCCGCTTCGTCGTACATGTGCTTCTCCAGCCCGACGCGGCGGATCTGTCGTGCCGCTTCAGCCAGCAGCTGCGCTTCCTCATGTGCATTGAGCCGCGCGATGCTGCGCCAGACGCCCGTATGGCCGCGCAAATGCGCGCCGATCGCGACATTCTCGAGCACCGTCATCGTCGGCAGCAGCTTCACGTGCTGGAACGTCCGGCCGATCCCGCGCCGGACGATCTGGCGCGACGTGAGCCCGTCGATCCGCTCGCCGCGGAACGTGATCGTGCCGCCGGTCGGCTGCAGCACGCCGGTCACGAGGTTGAACGTGGTCGACTTGCCCGCGCCGTTCGGGCCGATCAGGCCGACGATCTGCCCCGCTTTCACGTCGAAACTGACGTCGTTGACGGCCACCAGCCCGCCGAACTGCTTGCGCGCGTTGTCGACCACGAGCAGCGGCTCGCCCGCCACCGGCTTCGTGCGCAGCGGCAACGGGTCGGCATGGTCGGGCACATGTGCGCGCGGCCCGCGTGGAAACAGCTTCGCGACGAACGGCCATACGCCCTGGCGCGCGTACTGCAGCAACAGCACCATCAGCACGCCGAACACGATGATCTCGAAGTTGCCTTCCGAGCCGAGCAGCTTCGGCAACAGCGTCTGCAGGTAGTCCTGCAGCACGGTGAGGATCGCCGCACCGAGCACCGCGCCCCATACGTGCGACACGCCCCCCACCACGGCCATGAACAGGAATTCGATCCCGTGGTTCAGGCCGAACGGGGTCGGGTTCACCGCGCGCTGCAGGTGCGCGTACAGGAAGCCCGATACCGCGGCGAGCACGGCCGCGTAGGTGAAGATCACGACGCGCATCCACGCGGTGTTCACGCCCATCGCTTCGGCCATCACGCCGCCGCCGCGCAGCGCGCGGATCGCGCGGCCGGGCCGGCTGTTGAGCAGGTTCTGCACCGACACGATCGCGGCCAGCACGACGGCCCAGATCAGGAAGTACAGGCTGCGCCCGCTGCCGAGCTCGATGCCGAACAGGTTCAGTGCCGGAATCCCGTTGATCCCGTCGTACTTGCCGAGCAGCTCGAGGTTGCCGAACAGATAGAACAGCGCGAGCCCCCAAGCGATCGTGCCGAGCGGCAGGAAATGCCCGGACAGGCGCATCGTGACCGCGCCCAGTACCAGCGCGACGAGCGCCGTCAGCACGACGCCGACGATCAGCGCGAGCCACGGCGACACGCCGTATCGCGTGGTCAGGAATGCGGTCGCATACGCGCCGATGCCGACGAACGCGGCCTGCCCGAAGCTCGTCATCCCGCCGACGCCCGTCAGCAGCACGAGCCCGATCGCGACGATCGCGTACAGGCCGATGTAGTTCAGCAGCGTGATCCAGTATTCGGGCACCTGCAGCGCGCCGGGCAGCACCGGCAGCGCGAACAGCACCACGAGAAACACCCAGAAGGTCTTGTTGCGTACCATCGTCTTCATCGCGTCACTCCTCTTCCTCTTCCGCATGCGGCGCCGCGAAACTGCGCCACAGCAGCACCGGGATGATCAGCGTGAACACGATCACTTCCTTGTACGCGCTCGCCCAGAACGACGAATACGATTCGAGCACGCCGACCAGCAGCGAGCCGGCGGCCGCGAGCGGATAACTGACCAGCCCGCCGATGATCGCGCCGACGAAACCCTTCAGGCCGATCAGGAAGCCGGAGTCGTAATAGATCGTCGTCAACGGACCGACGAGGATGCCGGACAGCACACCGAGCCCGGCCGCCAGCGTGAATGCGAGCCGCCCTGCTTCGGTCGTGCCGATGCCGACCAGCCGCGCGCCGAGCCGGTTCACCGACGTCGCGCGCAGCGCCTTGCCGGCGATCGTGCGGCCGAAGTACACGTAGAGCGCGCCGATCAGCACCAGCGCGGTCACGACCACGAGGATGCTCTGCACCGACACCGTCATGCTGCCGACCGACAGCGACGCATCCGCGAAGCCGTTGGTGCGCGAGCCTTCAGCGCCGAACATCACGAGCCCGAGGCCGACCATCGCGAAATGGACGGCGACCGACACGATCAGCAACAGCAGCGTCGTGCCTTCGGCGATCGGCTGGTAGACGAGCCGGTAGACGAACGGCCCCATCGGCACGACGATCGCGAGCGCCAACGCGATCTGCGCAAGCATCGGCAGCGGCTGCGCGGCAAAGCTGCGCGTGATAGCGAACACCGCGAGCGGCAGCAGCACGTAGCGGCTGCCGAGCGTCGCGAGCGTGCGGCCGAGTTGATGGCGGCGTTCGCGATGGCGGACCAGGCCGCCGACTTCCAGCAGGAAGCACGCGATGCCCATCACGAACAGCAGCCAGCAGGTGGCGGGAAATTTCTGCGCCTGCAACGCAGCAAGCGTGAGCGCACCGTAGGCGACGAATTCGCCCTGGGGAATGAAGATCACCCGCGTGACGGAAAACACCAGCACGAGCGCCAGCGACAGCAATGCATAAATGGCGCCGGTCGTGATGCCGTCTTGCGCGAGGATCGCCGCAATCGAGAGATCCATACGTTTCGTGTATCGAGAATGCTGCGGAGAAACGGCGACGGGAACGGCCCGCGCGCGGACGGCAAGACCGGGGGTCAGGCGTCGCGTTGCGGGCTTCCCGGCATTCCATGCGGCGCGAGCACGAACCGCCGCGCCGCCGACGGCGCGCACGGCGCCGTTCGCGCCGCGCCCGCCGGTTTCACGTGATGCTTACTCGGCCTGCAGCTTCCACTTGCCGTCGACGATCTGCACCATCACGCGCGCCCGCGTGTCGAAGCCGTTGTGATCGGTCGCCGTCGTGTTGATCACGCCGTGCGACACGGGCAGGTCCTTCACGCTCTCGAGCGATGCGCGCAGCGCCTCGCGGAACGCCTCGGTGCCCGGCTGGCCCTTCTTCAGCGCATCGGGAATCGCACGCTGCAGCAGCAAGCCCGCGTCCCACGCATGGCCGCCGAAGGTCGCCAGCGAACCGGCCCCGTACGCCTTTTCGTACGCGGCCTTGTAGCCGAGCGCCGGCTTCTTCACCGGATTCGAATCAGGCAGCTGGTCGGTCACGAGCACCGGGCCGGCCGGCAGGATCTCGCCTTCGCAGTCCTTGCCGCACACGCGCAGGAAGTCGTTGTTCGCGACGCCGTGCGTCTGGTACACCTTGCCCTTGTAGCCGCGCTCCTTCAGCGTCTTGGCCGGCAGCGCGGCCGGCGTGCCCGAACCGGCGATCAGCACCGCGTCGGGATTCGAGCCCAACAGCTTCAGCACCTGCCCCATCACCGACGCGTCGGTGCGGTTGAAGCGCTCGTTCGACACGAGCTTCAGGCCGTTCTTCTCGGCCGCCGCGCTGAACGTCTTGTACCAGCTGTCGCCGTACGCATCGGCGAAGCCGATGAAGCCGACCGTCTTCACGCCGTGCTTCGCCATGTAGCCGGCGATCGCGTCGGCCATCAGCTGGTCGTTCTGCGGCACCTTGAACATCCATGCGCGCTTCGCGTCCATCGGCGAGATGATCTGCGCGCTCGCCGCGAGCGAGATCGTCGGCGTCTTGCCCTGCGACACCGGATCGAGCATCGCGAGCGAATTCGGCGTGACGGACGAGCCGATGATCGCGTCGACGTGATCCTCGTCGATCAGCTTGCGCACGTTCTGCACCGCGCGGCTCGTGTCGGACGCATCGTCGAGCACGATGTACTGGACGCTCTTGCCCGCGATTTCCTTCGGCAGCAGCGCGATCGTGTTCTTTTCCGGAATCCCGAGCGAGGCGGCCGGCCCGGTGGCCGACAGCGTCACGCCGATCTTCACCTGCGCCGACGCCGTGGCCGCCGCACCCACGAGGCCCGCGGCAAGCAGAACCTTCATCCATTGATTCATCTTCATTTACGTTGTCTCCAAACGCTGCTCGAAAAATCCGTGGGTCGCTCGGGCGGCTCCCGGGCCTCAAACAAGTTAATAAATTAACTATCTCGCCGTACCGCGTCTACGCTCGTTTTCCCGTGAAACGCCGGCGTCGCAATCGAGCCCCGGCGATCGCACGCACGCCCGCGCCGCGGCGCGTTCCGAAACGGTCGTTCGACCGCCACGATGCGCGGCAGCAATGTCGTCACGATGAAGGGAACGGAGAAACGCAGCGTTGCGCAAGACGCGATCGATGCGAACGCAACGATCGCGGGAAGGTCGGCCGGCCGAGCCTGGTTCGGCTCCGCAAGCGCGCGGCACATGATCGGAAAACCGGCCGTTCATGCGCATCCGAACGACGCGTCGGATGCGAACGCAACGACCGTAGAAGCAGCCGTGCCGGGCAGTCGCGCCAGAACGCGCATACCGGCCGCAGGACGGCTCGTGAAGGCCCGGGCATACCGATGCACCGCCGCCCCCGAACGAGCGGCGCCAGCCGCCCTTCGCACCCCGATCCATCGTCCCGCGCTTCTCATCCAACCGCACTCCCTCTTCTGCATTTTGCTTGTAGGAGAACTGCCGACTATTTTCCCGACCGCACGGTCGGCGAAAGCTGAGTGTAACGGACGCTTTTTGCGCACGCCAACCGGGTAAGCCCGGACGGCATGCGCGTGGCTGCGCGCCAGCGGCGATCGACCGGCAGGATTGGACGAAAACGGGGGGACGGGATGAAACGCGAGCGATGCGAGATGAGGTGAGGCAGAAACGGGCGCGGGAAACGCGGCGCCACTCGCCTGCACCATCAATGGAAATTCGCGCACACAAATGAAAAAGCGCTGTTGGATTCCGTCCAACAGCGCTTTGGGGTCCGGGCACTTTGTGCCTCGATTGTCTCCTCGTTCTCCACCTGCAAATTCGTTTCGCGGTGCATCAGAACTGAAACGAAGATTAAAGGACCTTTCACCCTGCGACAACTTAGCATTTACCCCTATGGTGCATCGCCGCACGAAAATGGGGCGCCAGCCTTGCCGCGCGGCACCGTCCCGAGGCCGCCGCGACGCCCTTCCCGGCCGCGCCGGATGGTGCTTCGCATCAACGCGTCGCCACGCCGCGGCGCGCTGCAATCAGGACGGCCTGAGCGTCTTGACCCGTGCGACCATCTCGCCGACGATCCCGCGCCGGAACGCAAGCACGCATGCGATGAAGATCAGCCCGGTGACGATCGTCGCCGATTCGCCGAGCGAGTGGAACCAGCCGATGCCCGTCATCGACGCGAGCCATTCGCCGATGTCGCCGAGCCGGTCCTCCAGCGCGACGATCAGCGCCGCGCCGAGCAGCGGCCCGAACAGCGTGCCCATCCCGCCGACGAGCGTCATCAGCACGACGAGGCCCGACATCGTCCAGTACGCGTCGGACAGCGTCTCGAAGCCGAGCACCAGCACCTTCAGCGAACCGGCCAGCCCGGCGAGCCCGGCCGACAGGATGAACGCGAGCAGCTTGAAGCGGTCGGTGTCGTAGCCGAGCGAGATCGCCCGCGCCTCGTTTTCCTTGATCGCGACCAGCACCTGGCCGAACGGCGAGTGCACGATGCGCACGATGAACGCGCACGCCGCGACGATCACCGCGAGCACGACGTAGTAGAGCGCGACGTCGTTCGACAGGTCGACGACCCCGAACAGATGCCCGCGCGGCACGCCCTGCAGGCCGTCCTCGCCGTGCGTGAACGGCGCCTGCAGGTAGATGAAATAGACCATCTGCGCGAACGCGAGCGTGATCATCGCGAAGTAGATGCCCTGCCGGCGGATCGCGAACAGGCCGACGACGAGCCCGAGCAGCGTCGCGGCGAAGGTGCCGACGAGCACGCCGAGCTCCGGCGTGAAGCCGAGCGTCTGGATCGTATAGCCGGTCGCGTAGCCGGCGGTCGCGAGGAACATCGCATGGCCGAACGACAGCAGCCCCGTATAGCCGATCAGCAGGTTGAACGCGGCCGCGAACAGCGCGAACGTGAGCACCTTCATCACGAACACCGGATACGCGCCGATGAAGGGGGCGGCGAGCAGTGCGGCGAGCAGCACGCCGTAGAGCACTTTTCTCTGCATCATTTTTCCTTGCCGAACAGGCCAGCCGGGCGGATCAGCAGCACGATCGCCATGATCACGAACACCACCGTGGCCGACGCTTCCGGATAGAACACGCGCGTGAAGCCCTCGATCACGCCGAGCATCAGCCCGGTGATGATCGAGCCGAGGATCGAGCCCATCCCGCCGATCACGACCACCGCGAACACGGTGATGATCATCGGCTGGCCCATCAGCGGCGACACCTGGATCACCGGCGCCGCGAGCACGCCCGCGAATGCCGCGAGCGCGACGCCGAAGCCGTAGGTGAGCGTGATCATCATCGGCACGTTCACGCCGAACGCCTCGACGAGCTTCGGGTTCTCGGTGCCCGCGCGCAGATAGGCGCCCAGGCGCGTCTTCTCGATCACGAACCAGGTCGCGAGACACACCGCGAGCGACGCGACGACCACCCACGCGCGGTAGTTCGGCAGGAACATGAAGCCGAGATTGGTCGCGCCGGACAGCTGCGACGGCACGTCGTACGGCTGGCCGGACGACCCGTAGACCGAGCGGAACACGCCTTCGACGACGAGCGTGAGCCCAAACGTGAGCAGCAGCCCGTACAGGTGATCGAGCTTGTACAGCCAGCGCAGCATCGAGCGCTCGACCAGGATCCCGAACGCGCCGACGATCAGCGGCGCGAGCGCGAGCATCGCCCAGTACGGCAACCCGAAATACGACAGCCCCATCCACGCGAGCATCGCGCCCAGCATGAACAGCGCGCCGTGCGCGAAGTTGATCACGTTGAGCAGCCCGAAGATCACCGCCAGCCCGAGGCTCAGGATCGCGTAGAACGAGCCGTTGACGAGCCCGAGCAGCAACTGGCTCAGCATCGCAGGCAACGGAATGCCAAAGATTTCCATCGACTTAGCCGTCCGAATGAGTTTCGTTGCGTGCGCAACCGTCTTGCCGTCGCGCACGCGGGCGGTGCAGCGGCCACATCGCTGCGGCCGCGCCCGCGCTTACTTCCATGCCGCGCAGCGCGTCTCCTGCTTGGTCGTGAATGCCTGCTCGCCCGGAATCGTCGCGAGCACCTTGTAGTAGTCCCACGGCTCCTTCGATTCCGACGGCTTCTTCACTTCCATCAGGTACATGTCGTGAATCATGCTGCCGTCCTGGCGGATGTAGCCCTTCGCGTAGAAGTCGTTGATCTTCGCCTTCTTCAGCTCGGCCATCACCTTGTCGGAGTCGGTCGTGCCGGCCGCCTGGACCGCCTTCAGGTAGGTCGTCACCGACGAGTAGTCGGCCGCCTGCAGGCTCGACGGCATCTTCTTCATCTTGCCGAAGTAGCGCTGCGCCCACTGGCGCGCCGTCGCGTCGCGGTTCCAGTACCAGCTGTCGGTCAGCACGAGGCCCTGCGTCGTCTCGAGGCCGAGGCTGTGCACGTCGTTGATGAACATCAGCAGCGCGGCGATCTTCATCGTCTTCGTGATGCCGAACTCCTTCGCGGCCTTGATCGAGTTGATCGTGTCGCCGCCCGCGTTCGCGAGGCCGAGGATCTGCGCCTTGGACGACTGCGCCTGCAGCAGGAACGACGAGAAGTCCGACGCCGACAGCGGGTGCCGCACCGTGCCGAGCACCTGGCCGCCGCTCGCCTTCACGACGTCCGACGTGTTCTTCTCGAGCGCCTTGCCGAATGCGTAGTCGGCGGTCAGGAAGAACCAGCTCTTGCCGCCCTGCTTCACCACCGCCGAGCCGGTGCCTTTCGCGAGCGCCATCGTGTCGTATGCGTAGTGGACCGTGTACGGCGTGCACTGCTCGTTGGTCAGCGTGTCGGCGCCCGCGCCGATGTTGATGTAGACCTTCTTCTTTTCGGCCGCGACCTGGTTCATCGACAGCGCGGTCGCGGAGTTCGTGCCGCCGACCAGCAGGTCGAGCCCGCCGCGGTCCATCCATTCGCGCGCCTTCGACGCGGCGATGTCCGCCTTGTTCTGGTGATCGGCATAGACGACCTCGATCGGCTTGCCGAGCACCTTGCCGCCGAAGTCGGCGACCGCCATCCGGATCGCCTCGAGGCCGCCCTGCCCGTCGATGTCCGCGTACAGCCCCGACATGTCGGTGATGAAGCCGATCTTCACGCTATCCGCGGCGTGTGCGGCGCCGGCGGTGAACGCTGCGGTCGCGACCGCCAGACACGCGTGTGCGAGGGTCTTCATTTTCATTGACGTCTCCTGTTGTTCTGATGCGTTGTGGTTGTTCGTAGGCCGCCACGGCTAGCGGCAAGGGAAACGGGGCGGCGTCACACCCCGAGCAGGTCGTGAAGGATCGGCATCTTGCCTTCCAGTTCGGATGAGCGGAAATGCTCGACGATGCGGCCATGTTCCATCACGTAGAAGCGGTCGGCGAGCGGCGCGGCGAAGCGGAAATTCTGTTCGACCATCACGACCGTGTAGCCGCGCGCCTTCAGCGCGACGATCATGCGCGCGAGCGCCTGCACGATCACCGGCGCGAGGCCTTCGGAAATTTCATCGAGCAGCAGCAGGTTCGCGCCGGTGCGCAGGATCCGCGCCACCGCGAGCATCTGCTGCTCGCCGCCGGACAGCCGCGTGCCCTGGCTCTGCCGGCGCGACGCGAGGTTCGGGAACATCGCGTAGATCTCGTCGAGCGACATCGCGTGCTCGCGCGGGCCGATCGGCGGCGGCAGCATCAGGTTCTCCTCGCACGACAGGCTCGAGAAGATTCCGCGCTCCTCCGGGCAATAGCCGACGCCGAAATGCGCGATGCGGTGCGTCGCGAGGCCGATCGTCTCGTTGCCCGAAACCTTGATCGAGCCGCTGCGGCGGCCGGTGAGGCCCATGATCGCGCGCAGCGTCGTGGTGCGGCCCGCGCCGTTGCGGCCGAGCAGCGTGACGACCTCGCCGCGATGAACGCTCAGGTCGACACCGTGCAATATGTGGGATTCCCCGTACCAGGCCTCGAGGCCCGTGATCTCCAGCGCGGGCGTGCCGCTCTCGACGCCGCTCAATTCGCGTTCCTCCCGTTCGCTGTGCTTCATGCGTGCGCCCCCGCGAGCGCCGCATCGGCGCTGCCCATGTAGGCCTCGATCACCAGCGGATTCTTCGACACTTCCGCATACGAGCCCTCGGCCAGCACTTCGCCGCGTTGCAGGACGGTGATCGTGTCGGAGATGCCCGCGATCACGTTCATGTTGTGCTCGACCATCAGGATCGTGCGCCCGCTCGCCACCTTCTTGATCAGCGCGGTCACGCGATCGACGTCCTCGTGGCCCATCCCTTGCGTGGGCTCGTCGAGCAGCATCAGTTCGGGTTCCATCGCGAGCGTCGTCGCGATCTCGAGCGCGCGCTTGCGGCCGTATGCGAGTTCGACCGTCGGCACGTGCGCGAAATCGGTGAGGCCGACCTGCGTGAGGAGATCCATCGCGCGATCGTCGAGGCGCCGCAACGTGCGCTCGCTGCGCCAGAAATGGAATTCGGTCCCGAGCGCGCGCTGCAGGCCGATGCGCACGTTCTGCAATGCGGTCAGGTGCGGGAATACCGCCGAGATCTGGAAGGAACGGATGATGCCGCGCCGCGCGACCTGCGCGGGCCGCTCGTCGGTGATGTCGATGCCGTTGAAGACGATCTGGCCGGCCGTCGGTGTCAGGAACTTGGTCAGCAGGTTGAAGCAGGTGGTCTTGCCCGCGCCGTTCGGTCCGATCAACGCATGGATCGCGCCGCGCCGCACACGCAGGTTGACACCGTTCACGGCGGTGAAGCCCCTGAATTCCTTCGTCAGTCCGCGTGTTTCGAGAATCGTGTCGCCGAGAATCATGTTCCCTTCCGTACGAAGTCAGGCGAAGCACCGGGAAGATTCGCGCAAGCGACCGCGAACAAGTCCGCGGATCTGCGGGCTGCCCCCGGGGCGCCGTATTACGCCTCGAGGGTGGTCTCCCGCGCCGACGCGTATGCACACTGCGCAACATTGTCGCGCCGTTGGTGCAGTGCAATCATCGGGATTTGCACTTATAGGGCGGGCTGCCATATCGGGCGCGGCTGAGCGCGAATTTTCGACGCGCTTTTTTGACGCGCGCATCATCGAGGTGCGCATGCTCGCATCGGACGTGCCTGATTGAACGCATGCGTGTGACGCTGCGCGTCATGTCGTCGCACAGAAAAGCCGCGTGACATAAGCGATAAGCGGGTGCGCGAAGCAATTGCCGTGCGCATCGCCGGCCCGTGTCATTGTGATGCTCGCGCGTCACCTTTGCTTCGCATAGCGAAACAGCGGGCGCTCGGATGACAGCCCGCTGTCGCGCGTGTCAGCGTGGCGTCACGCAGCCGTCATCGTCGCGTCCGTTCGCACCTGCGTCGCGTCACGCGCCGCGCGTCGATCGGCCCGGATCATGTCGCTCGCGCGCTCGGCGATCATCAGCGTCGGCGAATTCGTGTTGCCCGACGTGATGAACGGCATCACCGATGCGTCGACGATCCGCAGCCCGGCGATACCGCGCACGCGCAGCCGGCTGTCGACGACGGCACGCGCGTCGTCCGCGCGCCCCATCCGGCACGTACCGACCGGATGGAAGATCGTCGTGCCGACCGCACCCGCCGCTTCGATCAGTTCGGCTTCGGTCCGGTATCGCTCGCCCGGCAGGATCTCCTCCGGACGGTAGCGCGCGAGCGCCGGCGCGGATGCGATGCGGCGCGTGAGACGCAGCGCGTTCGCGGCGACCTGGCGATCGTGGTCGGTCGACAGATAGTTCGGTGCGATCGACGGCGCCACGCCGGCATCGGGGCTCGCGATATGCACGCTGCCGCGCGAACTCGGCCGCAGATGGCAGACGGACGCCGTAAAGGCGTTGAAGCTGTGCAGCGGCTCGCCGAAGCGCTCGAGCGACAGCGGCTGCACGTGATATTCGAGATCGGGGCGCGTGAGCGCGGGATCGTCGGGATCGGATTTTGCAAACGCGCCGAGCTGCGACGGCGCCATCGACATCGGCCCGCGCTGCAGCAGCGCGTATTCGGCGCCGATCATCAGCTTGCCCCACCAGTGCGCGGACAGCGTGTTCAACGTGCGCACGCCTTCGACGCGAAACGCCATCCGCAGCTGCAGGTGATCCTGCAGGTTCTCGCCGACGCCCGGCAGATCCTGCACGACGTCGATGCCGAGCGCCTGCAGCCGTGCGCCCGCACCGATGCCCGACAGTTCGAGCAGCTGCGGCGAATTCACCGCGCCGGCGGTCAGCAGCACTTCGGCGCGTGCGTGCGCGACGTAGTCGGTGCCGCCGCCGCGATACTCGACGCCGACCGCGCGCCGCCCGTCGAAGATCACGCGCTGCGCATGCGCGCCGGTTATCACGGTCAGGTTCGGGCGCGTCATCGCGGGCCGCAGGAACGCCTTCGACGTATTCCAGCGCACGCCGCGCTTCTGGTTCACCTCGAAATAGCCGACCCCGCTGTTGTCGCCGCGGTTGAAATCGTCGGTCGCCGGGATGCCCGTCTGCTGCGCGGCCTGCGCGAACGATTCGAGGATTTCCCAGCGCAGCCGCTGCTTCTCGACGCGCCAGTAGCCGCCTGCGCCGTGTGCGTCGCTCGCACCCGCGTGGTGGTCCTCGCTGCGCTTGAAGATCGGCAGCACGCTGTCCCACGACCAGCCCGCGTCGCCGGTTTCCTGTGCCCAGCTGTCGTAATCCTCGCGCTGGCCGCGCATGTAGATCATCCCGTTGATCGACGAGCAGCCGCCGAGGACGCGACCGCGCGGATACGACAGTGCGCGGCCGTTCAGCGCCGCCTCCGGCTGTGTCTTGTACAGCCAGTCCGTGCGTGGATTGCCGATGCAGTACAGATAGCCGACCGGGATGTGGATCCAGTGATAGTCGTCCTTGCCGCCCGCTTCGAGCAGCAGCACGCGGATCTCGGGATCCTCGGTCAGGCGGTTCGCGAGCACGCAGCCTGCGGTGCCCGCGCCGACGATCACGTAATCGAATTCGCCCTCGAGCGTGCGTTGAGTCGTCACGACGTGTCTCCTGTCGACCCGAGTTAGCGCTTTAGCGCTTACTCGGGTCCCATGGCGTGGTTGGATGGAGTTGGCGCTTCAGCGCTTACTCCATCCCCACGGCGGTCGACTCGAGTTGGCGCTTTAGCGCTTACTCGTGCCCCGTGCTTTGCGGTCGACCCGAGTTAGCACTTCATCGCTTACTCGTGCCCCATGCAAAGCGCATTGTTGTGTCCCGCGCGGCGCAATCCCGCGCGTCGTTTTCAGCATAGTGCGTCGCGGGCGACGCGATCGATGAAGCGTACTCCGCCTGCCGCCCACCGATCCAATGAGTTATGCTGAACTGCGTTATAAGCTGCGCTCATATCACGACGATGGATCTCACCCTGCTCCGCGCGTTCGCGACGGTCGCCCGCGAAGGCAACCTGACGCGCGCCGCCGTGCAGTTGCACCTGACGCAGCCGGCCGTCAGCCTGCAGATCAAGCATCTGCAGGAAACGCTCGGCGTCACGCTGTTCACACGCACGTCGCGCGGGCTCGCGCTCACACGCGACGGCCAGACGCTGCTGCCGCACGCGGAGCGCGCGCTGGCCGCAGCCGCCGACGTGCAGCGCGCCGCTGCCGCGCTGCGGCACGAGGTGCGCGGCCGGTTGCGGATCGGCACGATCCTCGACCCCGGTTTCCTGCGGCTCGGCGGCTTCCTGCGCGCGCTGGTCGAAACCCATCCGCAGATAGAAACCGCGCTGCGGCACGGGATGTCCGGCTGGGTGCTCGAGCAGGTGCGCGCGCGGGCGCTCGACGTCGGCTACTACATCGGCCGGCCCGGCGAGGACGAGCCGCGCGACGACACGCTGTTCCACACGGTCACGCTCACGCGTTTCCAGTACCGCGTGCTCGCGCCGGCCGGCTGGAAGGAGCGCGTGCAGCGCGCGCACGACTGGCGCGCGCTCGCCGCGCTGCCGTGGATCTGGACGCCGCCGGCGTCCGCCCATCACCGGCTGCTGTCGCGGCTGTTCGCGGCGGCCGGCGCGCAGCCGGTGAAGGTCGCCGAGGTCGACCAGGAGCAGTCGATGCTCGATCTCGTGAAATCGGGGATCGGGTTGACGCTCGCGCGGGACTCGACCGCGCTGGCCGAAGCGCACGCGCACGCGCTGACGATCGTCGAACGCGTGACGGTGCCGACCGAGCTGACCTTCGTGGCGCTCGTCGAACGGCGCGACGAACCGGCGATCGCGGCCGCGCTGCGGCTGATCGAGACGCAGTGGGCGATATGAGCGTGGCTGATGTCGGTGTGACGGGTCGTGCAGTGGACTTTTGCGGCTGACGCTTCCTGCTATTCCTGTTCCTCTCGTCACTGCTCCTCTGCATCCCTACATCCCTGCATCCCTGCATCCCTGCATCCCTGCGTCTGCGGCGTCTTTGGCGTCTGCGGCGTCTTTTGCGTCTCCGGCGGATCTTGCGAATCACAAATCGCCAACACACCCGCGCATAACCAGCGAAATCACATACGAGCCCCAATCGCCCGCTCCGCGTCGCATTGCCGCGCGCCGGTCGCTCGTCACGCCACCATCGCAGGCTTTTTGCTAGATTGTTCGTTCGCACACCGCGAGACCCCTGATTGAAGGAGACCCGCATGGCCCGCAACATCGAGATCAAAGCCCGCGCCCGCGAATTCGACCAGCTGCGCGAACGCGCTGCGACGCTCGCAACCGAAGCACCGCTCTTCTACCGCCAGCAGGATTTCTTCTACGACGTGCCGCGCGGCCGGCTGAAGCTGCGCCGCTTCGAAGACGGCACGCCGGCCGAGCTGATCTTCTACCAGCGCGACGATCGCGACGGTCCGAAAGCGTCGTACTACACGCGCAGCCCTGTGACGAACCCGGACGCGATGCACTCGCTGCTCGCGACCGCGCTGACCACGCGCGGCATCGTGACGAAGGAACGGCACGTGTACCTCGTCGGCCGCACGCGGATCCACCTCGACCGCGTCGACGGCCTCGGCGACTTCATCGAACTGGAAGTGGTGCTCGGCCCCGACGACGACGAAGCCGGCGGCGAAGCCGAGGCGCATGACGTGTTCGCGAAGCTCGGCGTGGCGCACGAGGATCTCGTCGCGGTCGCGTACGTCGACCTGCTGAACGCCGACGCGCAATCCGAAGCGGCCTGATCGCGCCCTATCCGCGGCGCCGCCTTGCGCCCCGCTGCCAGCCCCGCCGCCGCGTCACGCGGCGCCGGGCGCCAGGTGCGCGAGCGGCAGCGCGCCATTGCGCTTGAACGTCGTCAGCACGATGTTCGAGCGCACGCTGTCGACGCCCGGCACGCGCATCAGCTTCTTCATCACGAACTGCGACAGCGCGTTGAGATCCGGCGCGACGATCCGCAGCAGATAGTCTGCATCGCCGACCACGGCATGGCACTCGAGCACCTCGGGCAGCACGTCGATCTGCTGCTGGAACTGCTCGATGATCGAATCGCCGTGGTGCTTGAGCTTCAGGCTCGTGAACGCGGTGACGCCGAGCCCGAGCTTTTCGGGGCGCAACATCACGCGATAGCCTTCGATCACGCCGGCCGCCTCGAGCCGCTGCAGCCGCCGGCCGATCTGCGACGGCGACAGCGGCACCTCCTCGCCGAGCTGCTGGTGCGTCGCGCGGCCGAAGCGCTGCAGCACGTCGAGAAGCGCGAGATCGAAGTGATCGAGTTCCAGCATGAGCATTCTCCGCATTGATTCCTATTTTGATGCGCGATTATCGCATCATCAAGCGAATCAACGCCATCTTTGCGCCCATTCCGCATGTCCCCCGCTCTACACTTGCATGGTTCCCATCACAGCGTGCAGAGCCTCACCATGTCCACCGTCGTCACCGCGAAACTGCAGGAGCAGTTCGATGCGGGCCTCGAAACCCGCGCCGATTTCACCATCGACCAGCCGCTCGAACGCTACGGCCAGGTCGACCACGCGGTGTGGCGGCAGCTCTATGCGCGCCAGTCGGCGCTGCTGCGCGGTCGCGCGTGCGACGCGTTCGTCGCCGGGCTCGGGAAGATCGACCTGCCGGCCGATCGCGTGCCGTCGTTCGCCGACGTGAACCGCCAGCTGAAGCCGGCCACCGGCTGGGAAATCGTCGCGGTGCCGGGCCTCGTGCCCGATCGCGTGTTCTTCGAGCACCTCGCGAACCGGCGGTTTCCGGTCACCTGGTGGATGCGCCGCCCGGACCAGCTCGACTACCTGCAGGAACCCGACTGCTTCCACGACCTGTTCGGCCACGTGCCGCTGCTGATCGAACCGGTGTTCGCCGACTACATGCAGGCCTACGGCCGCACCGCGCTCGCGGTCGCGGACGACGAAGCGGCGCTCGCGCGGCTGGCGCGCCTCTACTGGTATACGGTGGAATTCGGCCTGATCCGCGACCCGCAGGGCACGAACGGGCTGTCGATCTACGGCGCCGGGATCGTGTCGAGCAAGGGCGAGAGCCTCTACAGTCTCGAAAGCGCGGCGCCGAACCGGCTCGGTTTCGACCTCGAGCGTGTGATGCGCACGCGGTACCGGATCGACACGTTCCAGAAGACCTACTTCGTAATCGACGATTTCGCGCAGCTGTTCGCGCTGGCCGACGTCGACGGCCGCGCGCTGGCCGACCGGCTGGCCGCGCTGCCCGAATTCGCGGCCGGCACGGTACTCGACGGCGATCTCGTGCTGCATCGCGGCACGGGAGAAGGCTGGCCGGACGACGCGGACGCGTAAGGCCGCGGGCCACGCCGGCGTGATTCGTGCGCCGGCGCCCGCCTTCCGATGCCCGTCGCCAGGTGGCCATCACCGGATGCCCGTCGCCCAACTATGAAACAATGACCGGTACCGGCTTTGCCGCGTGGCCTTTGCCCGCGTGCGGGCGCCGTTACCGAACGAGGTGCAACATGATCCACAAGCTCACATCAGAAGAACGCAAGACCCGGCTCGAAGGCCTGCCGCACTGGACGGCCGTGCCGGGCCGCGACGCGATCCAGCGCAGCCTGCGCTTCGCCGATTTCAACGAGGCCTTCGGCTTCATGACGCGCGTCGCGATCAAGGCGCAGGAAATGAACCACCATCCGGAATGGTTCAACGTATACAACCGCGTCGACGTGACGCTGTCGACCCACGATGCGGACGGCCTGACCGAGCGCGACATTGCGCTCGCGACGTTCATCGACCAGGTGTGCGCACATACCCAACCGGCCGCCTGAGGTCGTCCTCTACCGCCGCGCGTCTTTCGACGCGCGGCGCGTCAACTTTTCATTTCGATGAACGTTTTCTAGGATGTACTCAGCGAAAGCCTTCAACTTTCCAAGCCATCCTTAAGGCGCACGTAAGTCTCGTACGCTTTCCGCGCCCTGGGGTCCAAACCTTCCAGTTGCAGCGCGCTTGCGCGCTGTACAATCAGCAGCGCATACGGCTTGGAGAGCGCGCTGGCCTCTTCGCAGAGTTTGAGTTCGTCGCCGCTCGACGGCGAGCGGGCGCGCCAGAAATTGATCGCGGCTTCGAGGTCGTGGATCGAAATATCGGACATGATTGGATTTAATCGTTCGCTGGCCGCCATGCTTGATGTCAGGCGATGCGGCGCCCCTGTGGAAACGGCGTCGTGCTGTCCGCGTGCCTGAACCGCCAACCCATTGTACTTGAGCGAACTTCATGCGACTCCTTCTGATCGAAGACGACCGCCCCATCGCACGCGGTATCCAGAGCAGCCTCGAGCAGGCTGGCTTCACCGTCGACATGGTGCATGACGGCATCTTTGCCGAACAGGCGCTGGCACAGAACCGCCACGAACTCGTGATCCTCGACCTCGGCCTGCCGGGCATCGACGGGATGACGCTGCTCACGCGTTTCCGCCAGACCAACCGCCACACGCCGGTCATCGTGCTGACCGCGCGCGACGAACTGAACGACCGGATCCAGGGCCTGAACTCCGGCGCCGACGACTACATGCTCAAGCCGTTCGAGCCGGCCGAGCTCGAAGCGCGCATCCGCGCGGTGATGCGCCGCAGCGGCCCGCACAGCGACATGCCGCGTCCGGAAGTGTCGCTCGGCGGCGTCCGCCTGTCGGGCGTCGATCGCCGCATCTTCAACGACGACAAGCCGCTCGAACTGTCGCCGCGCGAATTCGCGGTGCTGGAAATGCTGCTGCTGCGTCACGGCCGCGTCGTCAGCAAGGCCCAGCTGCAGGATCACCTCACGCACTTCGGCGGCGATCTCGGCGACACCGCGATCGAAGTCTACGTGCATCGCGTGCGCAAGAAACTCGAGCAGTGCCGCGTCGAAATCGTCACGGTGCGCGGCTTCGGCTATCTGCTGCAGGAAATCCGCCAGACCGCGAGCGTCTGAGCGGCGCCGCACGCCGGCCGGCCGCGTGCCGCCGGCGAGCCGCCCTGCCCGCGTCGCCGTCCGGCGCACGTCCGCGCCGCTCCCCGTGAGCGGCGCTTATCCATTTGCCCGTCGAAATGTCTTCTGATCCGGCTGTGACCACCAGCCTGCGCCGCTCGCTGCTTCGGCGCCTCGCCGCGCCGCTGTCGATGCTCGCGCTGATGAGCGGCCTGATCGCCTACTGGCTCGCGTGGCAATACACGCAACACGTGATCGACCGCTCGCTCGCCGACCTCGCGACCGCCATCTCCAAACAGATCCAGATCGCCGGCCCCGACGCGCCGTTCACGGTGCCGCCGCTCGCGCAGGCGATGTTCTCCGATCCGGCCGAGGCGCTGATCTACCGGATCAGCGACGGCGAGCAGGAACTCGCCGGCGATCCGAAACTGCCGCTGCGGGGCATCAACGTGCGCCGCATGCATCACGCGTACGTGTTCGAGGCCGAGTACGACAACCGCGCGGTGCGGGTCGCGCAGGTGCGCGTCGAGGAAGTCGACGGCGGCCGGCCGATGGTGGTCGAGGTCGCGCAGCCGGTGCGGCACCGTTACCGGATCGCGGCCGAATTCCTCGTCGCGATCATGATGCCGCTGCTGCTGCTGCTGCTCGCGGGCTGGGGCATCGTGTGGCGCGTCGTGAACCAGCAGCTCGGCCCGCTCACGCATCTCGCCGATTCGCTGAACCGGCAGACCCACACGTCGCTGGAGCCGGTCGACGAAACCGACGTGCCGCTCGAGATCCGGCCGCTGACGAGCGCGATGAACGCGCTGCTCGGCCGCCTGAAGACCGCCCTCGACGCGCAGCGCAAGTTCATCGCCGATGCCGCGCACCAGCTGCGCACGCCGCTCACGGCCGTGAAGCTGCATGCCGAGCAGGCCGCCGTCGCGCGCGACCCGCAGCAGACCTATGCCGCGGTGCGCGAACTGCGCGCGGCCGCCGACCGCGCGGTGCGGCTGTCGAACCAGCTACTGTCGCTCGCGCGCGCGGAGCCGGGCGAACAGGCCGCGCGTTTCGTCGACGTCGACCTGGCCGCGATGGCGTTCGAGACGGGTGCCGAATGGGTACCGCGCGCGCTCGCGTCGCATGTCGACCTCGGCTTCCAGCGCAGCGACGATCCCGGCGAGGACGAAACGCTGAACGTGCGCGGCAACCCCGTGCTGCTGCGCGAGGTGATCGCGAACCTGCTCGACAATGCGTTGAAATACGTGCCGCTCGCCCGGCCGCACGGGGCGCGGATCACGGTGAACGTCGCGCGCGGCGCGCTCGAGACCGGCGAAGCGGCCGCCGAGATCGTCGTCGAGGACAACGGCCCGGGCGTGCCGGCCAATCAGCAGGCCGACCTGTTCAAGCGCTTCTTCCGTGGCGACGCGCAAAGCGGCAACGGCGTCGAGACGGGCGCCGGGCTCGGGCTCGCGATCGTGCACGACATCATCGCGATGCACGGCGGCACGGTGTCGTACGAGGATGCATCGGAAGGCGGTTCGCGCTTCGTGGTGCGGGTGCCGCTCGCCAAGCGCACCGGGAAGCCGGCGAGCGAGACGCCGGCCGCCGCGCCGACGCACTGAGGCAGGCGCGGCGAACCCTCATCAGGCTGGATGGACGGCCGCGCGGCGGCCATCCGGCGGTGACGCAGCCGCGCGCGATGCGCGGCCTCACCGTTCACTTCTTCTTTTTCTTGTCCTTCGCGCCGGACTCGGACTTGCCGTCCTTCCTGTCCTTCTTCTTTTTCTTCTTGCCGTCGTCGTCCGGCGTGGCGAGCAGCGTGCCGCGGCATGCGGTCGCGCCGCAATGGCACGCGTATTCCCGCTTGAGTTTCTTCGTCAGCTTCTCGTCGATCACGAGGCCGTAGTCGTAGAACAGCTCTTCTTCCGGCCCGATGTCGCGCAGTGCGTGGATGAACACGCGGCCCTTGATCTCCTCGGCCTCGCAGTTCGGCGCGCACGAATGGTTGATCCAGCGCGCGCTGTTGCCGTCGATCTTGCCGTCGATCACCCCGCCCTCTTCCAGTGCGAAGTAGAACGTATGGTTCGGCTCGTTCGGGTCGTGCGGATGGCGGCGCAGCGCTTCCTTCCACGAAATTCGCTCGCCCTTGTATTCCACTACGCGTTCGCCGGCCTTGATCGGCTCCACCGCGAACACGCCCTTGCCGTGAACTCCCGAGCGGCGTACCGCGATCCTGCGTGAACTCATCGAACGAATCCTTTGAAGACGACTTGAATGGAAGACGGCCGCGCTTTCGTTTTGCGCGGCCCTGCGTCGCGCAAAACGAAAACGCGGCACCGGTCGGTGCCGCGTCGGGACATGCGGCGAATCACCCGCATCCTACACGTTCAAGATTGCTTCGCTCAACATCGCGCACAATATTGCGCGCATGACGCTCAGCGCTGGCCGAATGCGATGTCGCCGAACAACGCCTTGTGCTCGCGCGGCTGCGAACGCCAGTACTGCGGCGGCGCCGACACCTGCGCGCCGAGCTCGGCAGCCGCATGCCACGGCCAGCGCGGGTCGTACAGCATCGCGCGCGCCATCGCGACGAGATCGGCATCGCCCGACTCGATCAGCCGGTTCGCATGCGCGGGATCGTTGATCAGGCCGACCGCGATCGTCGGCATCCCGACCGCGCGCTTCACCGCCTGCGCGAACGGCACCTGGTAACCGGGCGACAGCGGAATCTTCTGCAGCGGCGACACGCCGCCGGACGACACGTCGATCCAGTCGCAGCCGCGCTGCTTCAGCTCGTGCGCAAACGCGATCGTGTCCTCGAGTTCCCAGCAGCCCTCGACCCAGTCGGTCGCCGACACGCGCACGCCGACCGGCCGGTCCGCCGGAAACGCCGCGCGCACGATCTCGAAGATCTCGAGCGGAAAGCGCATCCGGTTTTCGCGCGAGCCGCCGTATTCGTCGGTACGCTGGTTCGCAAGCGGCGACAGGAACTGATGCAGCAGGTAGCCGTGCGCCGCGTGCACCTCGATCGCATCGATGCCGAGGCGCGCGGCACGCTTCGCGCTGGCGGCGAACGCGTCGCGGATCCGGTTCAGGCCGGCCGCGTCGAGCGCGAGCGGCGGCGTCTCGCCGTCCTTGTGCGGCAGGGCCGACGGCGCATGCGGCAGCCAGCCGCCATCGGCGACGGACACGAGCTGGCCGCCCTTCCACGGCACTTCGCTCGACGCCTTGCGCCCCGCGTGCGACAGCTGCATCGCGACGCGGACCGGCGAATGCTTGCGGATCGCCGCCAGCACGGGCTTGAGCGCTGCTTCGGTCGCGTCGTCCCACAAACCGAGGTCGCCGGCCGTGATGCGCCCGTCGGGTTCGACCGCGGTCGCTTCGATGCAGAGCAGGCCCGCGCCGGACAGCGCGAGATGGCCGAGGTGAATCATGTGCCAGTCGGTCGCCTCGCCGCGCTCGGCCGAGTACTGGCACATCGGGGAGATCACGATCCGGTTCGGAAGGGTCACGCCGCGCAGCGTGAACGGGGAAAACAGCGCAGTCATGGAGGCCGCTCGCCAGGAAAGGGAAACAGCGGACGAGCGTAGCATGCGGGCTCGAAGCCTGCTGGCGGCTGGTTCGGCAGTAAGCGGATGGTCAGGTAGCGCCGGCGTACCGCCGGCAGCGATGCCGCGCGCACACGGCATGCAGCGGTGCGCCGGCCGGCACGGCCTGCGGGCCGGTCACGCGCGGCGTCGCTCGCTCGGGATCAAAGCCCGACGCTGTCGAGCCACTCCGCGAACATGCGTCGCGCGGCCGCCTCCAGCGCGGGACCGTGCTGCACGGTGTCGGCGCGCAGCTGGCGTGCGTCGATGCCGGGCGTCGACGCGATTTCGCCGGCGTTGCCGATCAGCCAGGGTTCGAAGCGGTCAGCACGGATTTCGGGATGGCATTGCAGCGCCAGCACGTGCTGCCCCCATGCGAACGCCTGGTGGCGGCAGGCCGGTGTCGAGGCGAGATGGATCGCGCCGCCCGGCAGGTCGAACGTATCGCCGTGCCAGTGCAGCATCGAGGTCGCCGCGCCGTCGAGATGGCGCAGCGGCGACGCGCGGCCCGCGTCGGTGAGCGTCAGCGGCGCCCAGCCGAGTTCCTTCTGCGCTGCCGGATAGACGCGCGCACCGAGCGCGCGGGCGATGAACTGCGCGCCAAGGCAGATTCCGAGGATTGGCAGCCCGGCGTCGATGCGCTGGCGCACGAGCGCCGTGAGCGGCGCGATCGACGGATACTGCGCGTCCTCGTACACGCTGAGCGGCCCGCCGAGCATCACGAGCAGCGCCGGCTTGAGCGCGTCGAGCACCTCGACGCGCGACGCGCCGACGTCGACGTAGCGCACCCGCCGCCCGCGCTCCCCGAGCACCTGCTCGAAGCTGCCGAGGTCCTCGAAATGCACGTGGCGGATCGCCACCACTTCAGCGTTCATCATCGGCCTCCCGGTCGATCGACGGACGTCAGCCGGCGAACACCTTCCAGGTCTTCTTTTGCGTTGCCGCGTCGGCTTCTTCGTGCACCGAACAGTCGAGACGCAGATCGCTGTCGGCCATCGACAGGTCGAGCGCCGCGCAGTGATGCACGGTCTTCTTCGACTGCTTGCCCGGCTGGAAATGCGTGCACGTCAGGCACATGCGCTGCGGCGGCGTCGCGCCGGCCACCTGCAGTTCGCGCAGCGTCTTCAGCAGCGCGCGGTACAGCGCGCCCTGCTCGTCCGCGCCGAGCTTGCCGACCGCCTTCGTCAGGAATTCCGGCCATTGCAGTGCCTTCTTCGCCGCAGTACGGCCGCGGGCCGACAGGCGCACGGCAAGCGCGCGGCCGTCGTCCAGCGCGCGGCGCTTCTCGACGAGCCCCTTCGTCTCGAGCGTGCTGACCGCATCGCTGGTGGTCGCAGCCGTGAGCTGCGTCTCGCGCGCGATCTCGCCGAGCCGCATCGGGCCCTTGCGTTGCAGCAGCAGCACGAGGATCTCGCCCTGCGTCGGCGTGAGGCCCGCGCCTTCCGCCCAATCCCATGCCTGGCTTCGCATGGCCGTACTCAACCGCAGCAAGCTGTGGGTCACACGTCCCGAAGCCTGATTCCCGTAAACGCCTTCGCTCATAGTCTTTTCGCTTTGCCGCCGCCCGGATTGCCGAGCAGCCGTAGTGTGGAGATCGAATGTCTATCTCAAAACAGACGCTCGTTGAGGAGCGTCGACACGGCCGTCGCGAGGCACACGCGGCGGTCGCGTTCGCGGCGACCGGTGAGACACTGGTCGTTCCGGTGTCCGCAAAGCCGACATTCTAAGCGAGAGCGGAAAATCGCACAGCTAAGTTATCCCCTTCATTCTGTGGAAAATCGCTGGATAACCGGATTTTTTCGTTATGCCGGCAATCCCTGCCGGCCTCACGGCGCAACGCGCAAACATTTTCCTGTTCGAATCGGCCATCGTGCGGCTGGCGGCGATCCACCGGGTTATCCATACCGCAGTGCGTTGACTTTGCAGCGGAATATCCAGTTATCCACAGATTTTCAGGAGGACTGGCGACGCGGAACGCCCGAATCGGCGTCGACCGGCATTCAGCGAATCGCCGCGCGGTCGAGCCTGTAATCTGCAAAACATTTTTTCATTCACGCCAGCGCAGGCACTGCTGGCGGACCGTCTCGTTCAGCGATTTTTCCTGTTTGAAAACGGTTCTCAACCACGATGCGTCATTCACGCGCGCCTTCGCGAGCGCACCGATCTCGTCGAGTGCCGCGCGCGAGCCGAGCGCGGCCGCATGCGGCGCGATCCGGTCGAGCGTGTCGAGGATGTCTTCCGCGATCGTGCGGCGCTCACCTGTCTGAGGATTGACGCAGGTGCCCTCGAGCCCGAAGCGGCAGGCTTCGAAACGGTTGAATGTGTAGACGAGATAGTCGTCCTCCGACAGCTTCAGCGGCCGGTCGGTCAGCAGGTAGCGCGCGAGCGTCTGGATGTAGCACGCGATCGCGGCCGCGCGATCGACCGACAGCGGCGTGTCCATCACGCGCACCTCGATCGTGCCGTAGCCGGGCTTCGGCCGGATGTCCCAGTAAAAGTCCTTCATCGAGTTGACGACGCCCGTGTTGACCATCTTCGTGAAGTACTCCTCGAAGCTGTCCCAGGTCAGCACGAACGGCGCGCGGCCCGACAGCGGGAACGCGAACACCGAATTCAGGCGCGCCGAATGGAAGCCGGTGTCGACGTTCTGCACGAACGGCGACGACGCGGACAGCGCGATGAAGTGCGGAATGAAGCGCGACATCGAGTGCAGCAGGAACAGCGCGCTGTCCGGATCGGGACAGCCGATGTGCACGTGCTGGCCGAACACGGTGAACTGCTTCGCGAGATAGCCGTACAGCTCGGAGATGTACTGGAAGCGCGGCGCGTCGTAGATCTGCCGGTCGCTCCATTGCTGGAACGCGTGCGTGCCGCCGCCGGCGAGCCCGACGTTGAGCTGGTCGGCCGCCTTCACGAGCACGTCGCGGATCGCGTGCAGCTCGGAGGCCGCCTGCTCGTGCGAATGGCAGATGCCGGTCGACAGCTCGATCATGCTCTCGGTGATTTCAGGCGTGATGTTGCCGGGGAAGGTCTCGCCCTGGATCAGGCGCATCAGGTCGGATGCAGCCTTGGTGAGGTCGTAGTTGTGCGTGTTGACGACCTGGATCTCCAGTTCGACGCCGAACGTGAACGGTTCGGAATTGACGAAGGTTTCGAGTGCCATGGCAGGTTCCGGAATCAGTTTCTGTCGCTGCGTTCGCTGACCGCCGACAGGCAGCGGTAGACGACGAACGGGCTGACGAGCTGCAGGATCACGATCGTGCACATCACGATCGCGCGCAGGTGCGGGTCGAAATTCGGATAGAGCTGGTAGGTGTCGTCGACGAGCAGGTACGACAGCGCGGACATCGGTGTCAGCGCGATGCCGAGCGCGACGCCCTGCTTCATCCCGAGCCCGCTCGGCTTCGCGAACGCGACGACGCCGGCGAGCTTGGCGGCGAGCCGCGTGACGATCAGCGCGATTGCGAGCAGGCCGCCGAGCGCGATGTCGCCCCACGTGAACGACGTGAGCGTCAGCACGAACAGGATCACCGTCAGCAACCAGCCGGCCGTGCCGAAATGCTCGGGCCACAGCTGCGGCCGCGCTTCGAGGTTCTTCACGATGATGCCGGCGAGCAGCAGCGTGAGCAGCGTCGACAGCTTCAGCGCCTGCGCGACCGCGATCGCGAGCATCACGAGCCCGAACAGCGCGACGAACGAATGCTCGTCGCGCATCGTCGCGGTCATGTGACGGAACAGGTAATTGCACGCCCGCGCGACCAGGTACGCGACGATGAACGAACCGGCGATCAGGTAGGCGGGTTGCAGGATCGTCGCGAAAACGTTCCCGTACGCTTCCTGGTGGAGCCAGCTCGTGACGAGCTTGGTCAGCACGATCGCGTACACGCTGTTCAGCGCGGTCAGCGTGATGAGGCGCTGCGACACCTGCCCTTCCGCGCGCAGCTCGGTCTTGAGCTGGATCACCATCGACGGCGACGTCGCGATCGCGATCGCCGACAGCACGAGCGCGACCATGCCCGACACGCCGAGCGCGAGCATCACGAACAGCACGAGCACGAACGTCAGCGTCGCCTCGGCCAGGCTCGACGCAATGAGCCACGGATTGCGGCGGATCCATTTCAGGTCGAGGCGGCTGCCGAGCTCGAACAGCAGCAGGCCGAGCGCGACGTCGATCAGCAGCCGCGAGGTTTCGTCGGTGCTCGCGTCGATCACGCCGAATCCGAACGAACCGGCGATGAGACCGATCACCGCATACCCGGTGATGCGCGGCAGCCGCCATGCGCGATAGCACAGCTCGCCACACAGACCGGCCGCGAACAACGCGAGCCCGGCCCAGAACACGGCATCCGGCGCGAGCGGCCAATTGGGCAGGAATGAGAACGCCGACTTCATCGTGGTGACTTCTCCTTTGGAAGCAATCGCCAGCGGCGCGGGGTCAAGCGTCAGAAATGAGATGCGCGCCGGCTGGGTATCGCCCCGAGTGTGAATGTTGTGGTCGACGACGGCGGGACATGGGATCCGCCTCTTTCCGCCATCCGGCGGAACTGTCGTTCAGGCTGCCGATCTGGATTGTCGGCCTGGTGTGTGAACGGACTGCGCAGTCTCGATGATTCAGATTCGAAATCGAGCCGACCGTTCCATTGAAGCATGTCCGGCGCTTGGCCGAACGAACGCGAAGGAAACCGATTGTGCCACAGCTTTTTCGCTCCGGAACCGATTGAATCGACTCGTGGCGCTGTGAGGTGCCACAGGTCTTTGGTTTCAATGGTTTACTTGTATATATACGTAGTAGAAGTTAACAAGGCGCTCACAGTTCTGTGGATAACTTCGGTTTACGCAACAAGATCAAGGTGTTGGCGCGGTCATAAGTCGTTGCACAGGCTGTTTGCTCACAGAGGTTTGAGTTGGGCAACTTTCGGGCCGTTTCACAGCTGTGCCGAGTTGCCCAGTTTACGTCCACTGTGATTGCACACGAAGTGCGTGCGGATTCCGCGCGGTTATCCACAGCGTCGCGTGGATAACCTTGCGCGAAAAAATCGAAGGACTGTGAGGATTCGGCTGACGAGATCAGCCGATCTGGCGGCCGCGCAGCGCGCGGATCAGGAACCGGGCCGGGTCGACGGCATCGGCGAGTTCGCGCTCGAGCGGCAGCGGCTCGCCTTCCAGTTGCGACGCGATCAGTTCCGCGCCGAGCGCGGCCCACACGAGGCCGCGGGAACCGTAGCCGAATGCGCCGTACAGGCCCGCGGTGCGCGGCAGGTCGCGCGCCCTCGCACCGCTCAGCGCGCGTGCGTTCGCGACGGCCTGCGCTTCGTCGGCGAGCGGGCCGATCACCGGCACGCGGTCGGCGACGACCCAGCGAAACGCGACGCGCCCGCGCAGCGTATCGACGTCCGGCAGCTCGCCGATCAGGCCGGGCAGCAGATGCCGGACGCGCTCGATATTTTCGATATGCCCGGCGCCGCGCATCGCCGGATCGAGGTCGTCGGGTTCGAACGTCGCGCCGATCAGCAGCGTGCCGTCGTCGAGCGGTACCGCATAGCCGTCGCCGATCGCGGGGCACGGCAGCGGTGCCGTGCTGCCGGGCGGCAGCAGCGTGAGCTGGCCGCGCACCGGCTGCAGCGCGACGTGCCGCAGGCCCGCTAGACGCACGGCGTCGCCGGCGTTCGCGAGCACGACGACCGGCGCCTCGGCGAGCGTCGCGCCTGCCGCGTCGACGGCGCGCCACGTGTCGCCATCGCGCTCGAGTCGCGCGACTTCGGTGCCGGCGAGCAGTGTCACGCGTTCACCGGCCGCCGCGACTTGTGCGGCGCAGACCCCGGCCGGCCAGACGGCGCCGCCGTGCGGAAACAGCAGGCCGCCATGTGCGACCGGCAGGTTCAGATGCGCGCGCGCGGCGTCCGTGTCGAGCAGCGACACGTAGTCGGACGGTGCGCCGAGCGCGTCGAACGCGTCGCGCATCCGCACGAAATCGTCGGCCGATTCCGCGAGATGGATCATCCCGCGCGTGCTGCGCGCGAACGCATGGCCCGCATGCTCCAGCGCGCGCCAGCGCGCCAGCGCATGCAGGAAACCGCTGCGCGTGAGGCGGCTCGCGACGTTGTCGTCGCGCGTCATCAGTGGATGGAATACGCCGGCCGGATTGCCCGATGCGTCGCTCGCGATTCGCGCGTGCCGCTCGATCAGCGTGACGTTCCAGCCGCGCGCGGCGAGCCGTTCGACGACCGCGCAGCCGGCCAGCCCCGCGCCGATCACGATCGCGTCGCGCGCGGCAACCGGCAACGCGCGCGGTGGTTCGTGCCGGCGCATCCGCCAGCGCGGTGCGTATTCGCCCGCGAGCATCGCGAACTTGCCGGCCAGGCCCGCCATCTTGCGATACGTGAAACCCGCTTCGAGGAGCGCTTGTTTCACCACGCCCGCGCTCGAATAGGTCGCAAAGGTCGCCTTCTCGGCGGCGATACGTGCGAGCGCGCGGAACACGTCGGCCGACCAGAGATCCGGGTTTTTCGCGGGCGCGAAACCGTCCAGATAGAACGCATCGGCGCGTGCGACCAGTTTCGGCAGCATCTCGCACGCGTCGCCCAGCGCGAGCGTGAGCACGACCCGGCCAGCGTCGAATTCGAGGCGATGAAAACCGGGAACGAGCATCGGCCACGCATCGGCGAGCATTTCTGCTTCCGTCGATATCGTTGTGTTCGCAACCATATGGGACAGTGCCCGGCGCAGGTCGTCGCGCGAAAACGGATGCTTCTCGAACGACACGAAATGCAGCCGTTCGCAGCGCGCGGGATCGTCGCGCCAGGCGGCCCAGGTCGCGAGGAAGTTGACGCCCGCGCCGAACCCCGTCTCGACGATCGTGAACGTGCGCCGGCCTTGCCAGCGCCCGGGCAGCGCGTTGCCCGCGATGAACACGTAGTTCGCCTGCGCGAGCGCGCCTGCGACGTTGTGATAGATGTCGCCGTACGCGGGCGAGATGAGGGTGCCGTCGTCGCGAAACGCGAGCGTGGCGGGAACGAGTCGGTCGGGCATGCGAAACAAAAAACGTGGCAGCCAAGCCTGGCAAGGGATTGCGCGGAGGCGTCCGGCGGGTCGTTGGCAAAAACCAACGGCGTTGCGCGGCGGCGGACCCGGCTGCGTATCCCGTCCGGTTGGCGCAGGTCAAAAAACGGGCAATCGACGATTCATTCGGCGAAATACCGATGAAAATCTTTGAAACCCTTGTCGTTATTGGGTTTGCGCTGCGCTATCATAGCAACGCCGTACCGCGGGGTGGCCTTCCGGCAAACCGGACGGCACGTCGCGCGGGCCAGGATTCGGCGCTGTGCCGTCGAAGTCTGACTCTCGACGGCACGGTTCGCGCACGTATAATCGGCGCGTTCGCGCTGTTCGTGTCAAACCTAACCTGAAAAAGGAACCTTAATGAACAAACAGGAACTGATCGACGCCGTCGCCGCCCAAACGGGCGCCAGCAAGGCTCAAACCGGCGAAACGCTGGACACGCTGCTCGAAGTCATCAAGAAGGCCGTGTCGAAGGGTGATGCGGTTCAGCTGATCGGCTTCGGCAGCTTCGGTTCGGGCAAGCGCGCAGCACGTACGGGCCGCAACCCGAAGACCGGCGAAACCATCAAGATCCCGGCAGCCAAGACGGTCAAGTTCACGGCTGGCAAGGCGTTCAAGGACGCCGTCAACAAGCGTTAATCCAGCGCCTGTTCCAGGAAAAAAACCCGCCGTTCGGCGGGTTTTTTGTTGGGCGCGCGCGGCATTTTTGCCACAGTTCGCGCCACTCTTGCAAGATTTAACGGTTGCCTGTCGCAAGCCGTTTTTACCGCGTATTACGCGTGCACGATCTGCGTGTCGCCGGGATCGTCGTCGTCGTGCGCATCGACATCCCACACCGGGAACGGATCGTCGAACGCGCTCCATTGCGCCGCACCGAGCGCGAATTCCGCATCGGTGAGCAGGCATGCGTCGAGTTTTGCGCGCCACGCGTCGGCATCGAGCCCGATGCCGATCAGCACCAGTTCCTGACGGCGATCGCCGACCGAGCGGTCGTCGAGGTCGCCCTGCCACTCCGTGCGAATTTCGGCGAGCAACTCGTCGTCGTCCGGCCATTCCGCGCGATCCTGCGCGGCCCACCAGAGGCCCGCCGGGCCATGCCGGCACACGCCGCCCGCCTGCGACAGCGAGCCCGCGATGTCGTTGCGCGTCGCGAGCCAGAAGAAGCCCTTGCTGCGCAGCACGCCCGGCCACTCCTGATGCAGCAGCGCCCAGAGCCGTGCCGGATGAAACGGTCGGCGCGCGCGGTAAACAAAATTGCCGATGCCGAATTCGTCGGCTTCGCCATGCACGTGCGCATGGTGCGGATCGTGGCACTCGGGATCGTCGCAATGCGTGTGATCGTGATCGAGCGACGCGAGCCAGCCCGGCGCGTTCGCGGCCTCGTCGAAATCGAAGCGGCCGGTGTTCAGCACTTCCTCGAGCGGCACGTTGCCGAACGTCGACACGACCTGGTGCGCGCGCGGGTTGAGCCGCGCGAGGATGTGCTGCAGACGCGCGAGTTCTTCCGCGCCGACGAGGTCGGTCTTGTTGATCACGAGCACGTCGCAGAACTCGATCTGCTCGATCAGCAGCTCGACGAGCGTGCGATCGTCTTCGTCCGATGCGGCGATGCCGCGCGTCGCGAGCGCGTCGTCGGAACCGTAGTCGCGCAGGAAATTGTAGGCGTCGACCACGGTGACGAGCGTGTCGAGCCGCGCGACGTTCGACAGCGATGCGCCGTCGTCGTCGACGAACGTGAAGGTTTCGGCGATCGGCATCGGCTCCGCGATGCCGGTCGATTCGATCACGATCGCGTCGAAGCGGCCATCCGCCGCGAGATTGCGGATCTCGACGAGCAGGTCGTCGCGCAGCGTGCAGCAGATGCAGCCGTTCGACATCTCGACCAGGCGTTCCTCGACATGCGACAACGCCTGCGCATCGCGTACGAGCGACGCGTCGATGTTGACCGCCGCGAGATCGTTGACGATCACGGCGACTTTCAGGCCCGCGCGGTTCGCGAGGATGTGATTGAGCAGCGTGGTCTTGCCGGCGCCGAGGAAACCGGACAGCACGGTGACGGGCAACGGCTGGTTCATTGCCGGATTCATAACGATTTGCACCAACGGAAAAGAGGGAAAAGCGGCCGCGGCGTCCTGACGGGGCGCGATCGGCCCGGAGCCGGTCGCCCGGGCCGGTCGAAACCGCGGCGTGAGATCCGCATTGTGCATCAAACGCGCGCCGGCCGAGCGGCACGGCGTCGGCAAGCGCCGCGGCGCGGCGTCACTGCTCGGGCGGCATCAGCTTCCACTGCGTCAGGATCCCGGCGATCTGCCGCGCATACTTGTCGCGCAGCGACGGCGTTTCCGAATGATAGGCGCCGACGGCCTGCCATGTGTTGCCGTAGCGATTCATCTTCTGGCGCAGGTGCCAAGCGGCGATGTAGACGTTCTTGCACGGCTGCATCAGCGTGTCGCGGCCGATGCCGTAGCGCGACAGCGTCGGCAGGTGGATCGAATTGATCTGCATCAGGCCGTAGTCGACCGAGCCGTTCGTATTCTTGTTCAGCGCGTCGGGCCGGTTGTGCGACTCCTGCCACGCGATCGCGCGCAGGATCAGCGGATTGACCTTCTGGTAGCGGGCGGCCTCGTCGAAACAATCCGCGCGTGCGCTTCCGCAGGCGAACCACACGCCGGCGGCGATCAACGCGATCGAAGCGAACCGTCTGTTCATGGTGCGGAAAACGAAAGAAATGGGCGCAAGGATCGGGAAAACCCGTGTCCGTTATTCGTGCGACTGGAAACGTGCCGCCCGTATCATACCGAGAGTCCGTCACGTGGCGACATGCGAACGACGGCTGCCCGTTTATACCGCATTTTCGTGTCGATTCATCGCAAAAACGACGGCGATGGGCGGCAGCCCGGGGCGGCGGCGAAATCTTACATATTGCATACGGTGCGCCGGATACATGTCGTATGTGAGACAGTCCTCGGCTCAATGTGATATTCCGGACATGAAAAGCTGCTAATGTCGCCTCTTTCGGACCTGGATCCCAGCACTACCGCCGGAAGTGGCCTGAGCCGGCATCGACCCATTCATCCATGACAAGAAATCGCTTCGTTATGCGGCGCATCGCGACGACCCTGATCGTCGCCGGCATCATCGTCTCGCAGGCCGCCTACGCTCAGGTCACGCTCAATTTCGTGAATGCGGACATCGACCAGGTCGCCAAGGCGATCGGTGCCGCAACCGGCAAGACCATCATCGTCGACCCCCGCGTGAAGGGGCAGCTCAATCTCGTGGCTGAACGTCCGGTGCCGGAAGACCAGGCGCTGAAGACGCTGCAGTCGGCGCTGCGCATGCAGGGCTTCGCGCTCGTGCAGGATCACGGGGTGCTGAAGGTCGTGCCGGAAGCCGACGCGAAGCTGCAGGGCGTGCCGACCTATGTCGGCAATGCGCCGCAGGCGCGCGGCGACCAGGTCATCACGCAGGTGTTCGAGCTGCGCAACGAATCGGCGAACAACCTGCTGCCGGTGCTGCGGCCGCTGATCTCGCCGAACAACACGGTCACCGCCTACCCGGCGAACAACACGATCGTCGTCACCGACTACGCGGACAACGTGCGCCGAATCGCGCAGATCATCTCGGGCGTCGACAGCGCCGCGGGCGCGCAGGTCCAGGTCGTGCCGCTGCGCAATGCGAACGCGATCGACCTCGCCGCGCAGCTGCAGAAGATGCTCGACCCGGGCGCGATCGGCAACAGCGACGCGACGCTGAAGGTGTCGGTCACGGCCGACCCGCGCACCAACTCGCTGATGCTGCGCGCGTCGAGCGCGTCGCGCCTCGCGGCCGCGAAGCGCCTCGTGCAGCAGCTCGACGCGCCGAGCGCGGTGCCCGGCAACATGCACGTCGTGCCGCTGCGCAACGCCGACGCGGTGAAGCTCGCGAAGACGCTGCGCGGGATGCTCGGCAAGAGCAGCAGCGACAGCGGTTCGTCGGCGTCGTCCAACGACGCGAACAGCTTCAACCAGGGCGGCGGCTCGTCGCAGAGCGGCAACTTCTCGACCGGCACGTCGGGCACCCCGCCGCTGCCGTCGGGCGGCTTGGGCGGTTCGTCTTCTTCGTCCGCCTACGGCGGCAGCGGTTCGTCCGGCGGCGGCCTCGGCACGGGCGGCCTGCTCGGCGGCGACAAGGAAAAGGGCGACGACAACCAGCCGGGCGGGATGATCCAGGCCGACTCGGCGACCAACTCGCTGATCATCACCGCGTCCGACCCGGTCTACCGCAACCTGCGCTCGGTGATCGACCAGCTCGACGCACGGCGCGCGCAGGTCTATATCGAAGCGCTGATCGTCGAGCTGAACTCGACGACGCAGGGCAACCTCGGCATCCAGTGGCAGGTGGCGAGCGGCCAGTTTCTCGGCGGCACGAACCTGAACCCCGGGCTGGGCCTCGGCAACAGCATCATCAACCTGACGGCCGGCGGTGTGGCCAACGCGGCCGGCGGGATCACCGGAGGCGGGCTGGCCTCCAACCTCGGGCAGTTGTCCCAGGGGCTCAACATCGGCTGGCTGCACAACATGTTCGGCGTGCAGGGGCTCGGCGCGCTGCTGCAATACTTTGCGGGCGTGAGCGACGCGAACGTGCTGTCGACGCCGAACCTGATCACGCTCGACAACGAGGAAGCGAAGATCGTGGTCGGCCAGAACGTGCCGATCGCAACCGGTTCGTATTCGAACCTGACGAGCGGCACGACGAGCAACGCGTTCAACACCTACGACCGTCGCGACGTCGGCCTGACGCTGCACGTGAAGCCGCAGATCACCGACGGCGGGATCCTGAAGCTGCAGCTCTATACCGAGGATTCGGCGGTCGTCGCCGGCACGACCAGCGCGCAGACCGGCCCGACCTTCACGAAACGGTCGATCCAGTCGACGATCCTGGCCGACAACGGCGAGATCATCGTGCTCGGCGGCTTGATGCAGGACAACTACCAGGTATCGAACAGCAAGGTCCCGCTGCTCGGCGACATTCCGTGGATCGGCCAGCTGTTCCGTTCGGAATCGAAGGTGCGTGCGAAAACCAACCTGATGGTGTTCCTGCGCCCCGTGATCATTTCCGATCGCGGCACCGCGCAGGAAGTCACGGCCAACCGCTACGACTACATCCAGGGCGTGACGGGCGCGTACAAGTCGGACAACAACGTGATCCGCGACAAGGACGATCCGATCGTCCCGCCGATGCCGCTCGGCCCGAGCCAGGGCGGCACGCCGGCCGGGAACCTGTTCGATCTCGACAAGATGCGCCGTCAGCAGCTGCAACGCCAGGTGGCGCCGGTGCCGGCCCAGCCGCTGCCGGAGGCAACTCCCGCGCAGCCGCGGAGCGTACCGCAGCAGGCCGTGCCGCAACAGCCGCTGACCGCCACGCCGGGAGCCTCGCAGTGAGCGACGTGCTCGCATCCTCCGCTCACGACGGCACGCCCGGCGAACGGCAGCCGCCGTCGCCGCTCGCCGCGCGCCTGTTGCCGTACGGTTTCGCGAAGAGCGGCCAGGTGCTGATCGCGCACCAGCTCGACGACACGCTCGAGGTGTGGATCAGCGAACGCACGAACGATGCGGCGCTCGCCGAAATCGCGCGCAACTTCGGCTCGATCTCCGTGCATCGCGTGCCGGCCGACGAGCTCGCGCAGGCGATCAACCAGGCCTACGCGCGCCAGGACGGCAGCGCGGCGCAGATCGTCGGCGAGGTCGAAGGCGAAGTCGACCTGTCGCGGCTGATGCAGGACATCCCCGAAGTCGAGGATCTGCTCGAATCGGAAGACGATGCGCCGATCATCCGGATGATCAACGCGCTGCTCACGCAAGCGGCGCGCGAACAGGCATCGGACATTCACATCGAGCCGTTCGAGAATGCATCGGTCGTGCGGTTCCGCGTCGACGGCACGCTGCGCGACGTCGTGCGCCCGAAGAAGGCGCTGCACGGCGCGCTGATCTCGCGGATCAAGATCATGGCGCAGCTCGACATCGCCGAGAAACGCCTGCCGCAGGACGGCCGCATCACGCTGCGCGTCGGCGGCCGGCCGGTCGACGTGCGCGTGTCGACGCTGCCGACCGGGCACGGCGAGCGCGCGGTGCTGCGTCTGCTGGAAAAGGACGCGCAGCGCCTGAACCTCGAAGCGCTCGGGATGGGCCGCGACACGCTCGTCCAGTTCGACAAGCTGATCGGCCGCCCGCACGGCATCGTGCTGGTGACGGGCCCGACCGGTTCGGGCAAGACGACGACGCTGTATGCGTCGATGTCGCGGCTCGAAACGGCGACGACCAACATCATGACCGTCGAGGATCCGATCGAATACGACCTGTCCGGCATCGGCCAGACGCAGGTGAACGAGCGGATCGGGATGACCTTCGCCCGCGCGCTGCGTTCGATCCTGCGCCAGGACCCGGACGTGATCATGATCGGCGAAATCCGCGACCTCGAAACCGCGCAGATCGCGGTGCAGGCGTCGCTCACGGGCCACCTCGTGCTCGCGACGCTGCACACCAACGATGCGGCGTCCGCCGTCACGCGCCTGACCGACATGGGCGTCGAGCCGTACCTGCTCGCGTCGTCGCTGCTCGGCGTGCTCGCGCAGCGCCTGGTGCGGCAGCTCTGCCCGGTCTGCAAGGAAGAGCGGCAGGAGGAAGGCCGCACCGTGTGGCATCCGGTCGGCTGCGACAAGTGCGGGCATTCGGGCTACACGGGCCGGCGCGGCGTATACGAACTGCTGGTGGTCGACGATTCGATACGCACGCTGATCCACCGCAACGCGGCCGATGCGGAGATTCTCGCCGCGGGCCGCGCGGAAGGGATGCGCACGCTGCGCGACGACGCCGAGCGCTGGCTCGCGGCCGGTGCGACGTCGCTCGAGGAAGTGCTGCGCGTGACGGGAGGCGCATAGCGCGATGTCGGCATTCCGTTTCGAAGCAATCGATGCGGCCGGGCGCGCGCAGAAGGGCGTGATCGATGCCGACAGCGCGCGCGCCGCGCGCGGCCAGTTGCGCACGCAGGGGCTCACGCCGCTGGTGGTCGAGCCGGCCGCCAGCGCGAGCCGCGGTGCGCGCTCGCAGCGCCTCGCGTTCGGCCGCAAGCTGTCGCAGCGCGAGCAGGCGATCCTCACGCGCCAGCTCGCGAGCCTGCTGATCGCGGGGCTGCCGCTCGACGAGGCGCTCGGCGTGCTCACCGAGCAGGCCGAGCGCGACTATATCCGCGAACTGATGGCCTCGATCCGCGCGGAAGTGCTCGGCGGCCACTCGCTCGCGAATGCGCTGGGCCAGCATCCGCGCGACTTCCCGGAAATCTATCGCGCGCTCGTCGCGGCGGGCGAGCACACCGGCAAGCTCGGCATCGTGCTGTCGCGCCTGGCCGACTACATCGAACAGAGCAACGCGCTGAAGCAGAAGATCCTGCTCGCGTTCACGTATCCGGGGATCGTCACGCTGATCGCGTTCGGCATCGTCACGTTCCTGCTGAGCTACGTCGTGCCGCAGGTCGTCAACGTGTTCGCGAGCACGAAGCAGCAGCTGCCGATCCTCACGGTCGTGATGATGGCGCTGTCGGATTTCGTGCGGCACTGGTGGTGGGCGATCCTGATCGCGGCCGCGCTCGTCGTGTGGGTCGTGAAGGCGACGCTGTCGCGCGACGGGCCCAGGCTCGCGTTCGACCGCTGGGTGCTGACCGCGCCGCTCGCGGGCAAGCTCGTGCGGGGCTACAACACGGTGCGCTTCGCGAGCACGCTCGGCATCCTGACCGCGGCCGGCGTGCCGATCCTGCGCGCGCTGCAGGCGGCCGGCGAGACGCTGTCGAACCGCGCGATGCGCGCGAACATCGACGACGCGATCGTGCGCGTGCGCGAAGGCTCCGCGCTGTCGCGCGCGCTGAACAACGTGAAGACGTTTCCGCCGGTGCTCGTGCACCTGATCCGTTCGGGCGAAGCGACGGGCGACGTGACGACGATGCTGGATCGCGCGGCGGAAGGTGAAGCGCGCGAGCTCGAACGCCGCACGATGTTCCTGACGAGCCTGCTCGAGCCGCTCTTGATCCTGGCGATGGGCGGGATCGTGCTCGTGATCGTGCTGGCCGTGATGCTGCCGATCATCGAGCTGAACAACATGGTGCAGTGACGGCCTGACCGCCGGTCAGGCCACCGCCGATCAACGCATGTAGATCGCGGGGGACGGCGTGTTCGCGGGGAGCTGGACTTCGGCGCGCGCGCCGTTGCGGTCGACGATGATCGAGCGGTTGCGCACTTCGGCGAGCTTCGCGCCGGGCGCGAGCTCCGCGCCGAGCGACACGGCGCGCGGCGGCTCGCCGCCGATGCCGACGATCGCGGCGCCGCCATGATCGAGCGCGAGAATGCCGAACAGGTGGATGTCCTGCACGGGATTCTTGTCGAGCTGTCCGCCGAAGAGCGCGGCGGCGTCCTCGGTGCGGATCGGCAACCGCGCGGCGGCGGCGGGCAGCGGCGCTTCGCGGGCCGACAGCGTGACGACCCAGTAGGTGGCCGTCGCGCACAAACCCGCGAAGAGGGCTAGGGAGAGGATCCGGATCGAGAGCGCGTTCATGCGCGCTATTGTACGGATGTATATGAAATTTGCGTTGGGTGAAAGCCCTCGGCAGTGCGCGCCTTACAATGCGTGCTCCGCGCCCGGGGGAAACGGAAGCTGGCCGTCAGGCAAAACGTCCGGAATGCGCCGGGTGCGTCACTTAATCGACGACATTTTTTGGAAGAGGTAGTCAGTCATGCAAACGTGGATCACTCGCCGTAATGCGGCCGTGCGCCGTCAGCGCGGTTTCACGCTGATCGAGATCATGGTGGTGGTCGCGATCCTCGGGATCCTGGCGGCACTGATCGTGCCGAAGATCATGAGCCGTCCCGACGAGGCGCGCCGTATCGCCGCGAAGCAGGACATCGGCACGATCATGCAGGCGCTCAAGCTGTACCGGCTCGACAACGGCCGCTATCCGACCCAGGAACAGGGCCTGAACGCGCTGATCCAGAAGCCGACCACCGATCCGATCCCGAACAACTGGAAGGACGGCGGCTATCTCGAGCGCCTGCCGAACGATCCGTGGGGCAACGGGTACAAGTACCTGAACCCGGGCGTGCACGGCGAGATCGACGTGTTCAGCTACGGCGCCGACGGCAAGGAAGGCGGCGAGAGCAACGATTCCGACATCGGTTCGTGGCAGTAAGCCTGCGCTGACCGTCCCGACGTTCTCCCCGTTCTTCACTCCATGCCCGCCCCTCGCACGCCCTTGCGCTCCGCTCGCGCTCGCCGCGATGCCCGCGACGGCCGCGTGCGGCGCGGCGCGGCCGTGACCGCGGCACGCGCACGCGGCTTCACGCTGCTCGAGATGCTGGTCGTGCTCGTGATCGCGGGCCTGCTGGTGTCGCTCGCGTCGCTGTCGTTGACGCGCAATCCGCGCACCGACCTGCGCGAGGAAGCGCAGCGCATCGCGCTGCTGTTCGAGACGGCCGGCGACGAAGCACAGGTGCGCGCGCGCCCGATCGCGTGGCAGCCGACCGCGCACGGTTTCCGCTTCGACGTGAGCTCGCCCGACGGCTGGCACACGCTGCGCGACGACGTGCTGCGCCCGCGCGACTGGGACGGCGGCGTCACGGGCGCCGATATCGACTATCCCGGGGCCGACACGCGCGCGAGCCGCGTCGTGTTCGGCACGGAAAGCATCGACACGCCGGTGCGCGTGACGCTGCATTCGGCGGTCGGCAGCGCGACGATCGTCGGCACCGGCAACGGCCGCTACGAGGTGCAATGACGATGCGTCGTCGCCTGCCCTTTCCGGCCGCTTCCCGCCCCCCAAGGGGACTCCCTTCGGGGCACCCCAGGCGTACTTCCTCCGGAGACCGGCCTGCGGCCGGCCTCGCCGGGGCGCGCGGCTTCACGATGATCGAGGTGCTGGTCGCGCTCGCGATCATCGCGGTCGCGCTCGCCGCGTCGATCCGCGCGGTCGGCACGATGGCGACCAATGCATCCGATCTCCACCGCCGGCTGCTCGCCGGCTGGAGTGCCGACAACGCGCTCGCGCAACTGCGCCTCACGCATGCGTGGCCGGAGGTCGGCGAACAGAGCTTCGACTGTTCGCAGGGCAACCTGCAGCTGGTCTGCACGCAGCGCGTGAGCACGACGCCGAACCCGGTGTTCCGGCGCGTGCAGATGTCGGTGAGCATGCCGGGGCGCGCCGGCGTGCTCGCGCAAATGGTGACGGTGGTCGCGAATGAAACCAGCCGTCCGCTCTGACGCGCCGATGCCGCGCCGGCCCCTGCGCGCCGCCGGCTCGCGCCGCGTGCGCGGCTTCACGCTGATCGAACTGATGATCGCGATCGCGATCCTCGCGGTGGTCGCGATCCTGTCGTGGCGCGGGCTCGACCAGATCATGCGCGGCCGCGACAAGGTCGCGGCCGCGATGGAAGACGAGCGCGTGTTCGCGCAGATGTTCGACCAGATGCGCATCGACGCGCGGCTCGCCGCGACCGACGACGAAGCCGGCCAGCCGGCGATCGGCGTCGCCGGCAACACGCTGCAGATCGTCCGCGAGCTCGACGTGCCGGGCGCCGCGCCGCGGCTGCAGGTGGTCCGCTACCGGATCGCCGGCGGGCGCGTCGTGCGCTATGCGTCGCCGCCGCTCGACGACGCGAACCGCCTGCGCGACGTGCTGAAGGACAGCAGCGTCGACGGCTGGAGCTGGGTCGCGCTGATGGGCGGCGTCGGTGCGATCGACGCGAAGCTGTACGTGCCGCGCGTCGGCTGGACCACCAACCTGCAGACGGCCAACGACGCGCTCGCGCAGAACAACGACGCGCTGAAGGTGCCGCAGATCGGCAACGCGCCGCCGGCGCGGGCGGTGACGGGGCTGCAGGTCAGCATCGGCGCGACGTCGCTGCGCGTGCCCGTCACGCGCATCTTCCTCGTCGGGGAATGACGATGCGCGCGCGCCCTCACCGTACCCGGTTCGCCGCACGCGCCCGCCGCGAGCGCGGCGCGGCGATCATCACCGCGCTGCTCGTCGTCGCGCTGTCGGCGATCCTCGTGTCGGGGATGCTGTGGCGCCAGCAGGTGCAGATTCGCCGCATCGAGAACCAGCGCGTGATCGCGCAGGCGCAGTGGGTCGCGCGCGGCGCGCTCGACTGGACGCGCATGATCCTGCGCTCCGAGGGCGACACGGCGCCCGGCATCACCTATCTCGGCGGGATCTGGGCCGTACCGATCGCGCAGACGAAGCTGTCGGATTTCCTCGGCCGGATCGGCGCGCCGAACGACAACGGCGGCGAAGATACCTACATCTCCGGATCGATCGAGGACGCGCAGGCGAAGTACAACCTGCGCAACCTCGTGTCGTCGCCGGCGCCCGGCGTGCTGCAGCTCAACGCGATGCAGCTCCAGGCGTTCCAGCGGCTGTTGACGACCCTCGGCTACGACGGCGCGCTCGCGAAGCGCATCGCGCTGCAGATGCGCGCGGGCCTGATGCACTCGGCGACGCGTTTCCAGACGCCGACGCTGCCCGGCGCCGGAACGGCCGCGACCGCGCCGGTGCCCGGCGGCGACACGGCCGGCAACTTCACCGACGAGCCGGGGATGTCCGACGGCGACCGCGGGCCCGCGCCGCTCGTGATGACCGGCGTCGACAGCCTGCTCGACGTCGACGGCGTCACGCCCGAAATGGTCGCGCGGCTGCGCCCGTTCGTCACCGTGCTGCCGACCACGACGCCGGTGAACATGAACACCGCGCCGGCCGAGGTGATCGCGGCGCTGATGCCGGGGATGAGCGTGTCGTCGGCGCAGGCGCTCGTCGCGCGGCGCGAGACCGTGTTTTTCCGCAACGTCGGCGACGTGCAGCTCGCGCTGCGCGGTGCCGGCGCGCCGAACGTGACGATCGACTCGAGCCTCGTCGACGTCAATTCGAGTTACTTCATCGTGCATGGCCGGATTCAGCACGATCGCGCGGAGGTCGATCGCACCTCGCTCGTGTATCGTGATCCGACCACGCACTCGACGCGGGTCGTGCGCATCCGCGACCAGCTATAACGACGCCATCCGGGAGAGGAGCTCTTGAGCACGCTGATTGTTTCTTTGCCGCCGCGCGAGCCGGCCGTGCCGTTGCAGGAATGGCAGTGGCCCGAGCTGCCGTTCACGCTCGTGGACAAGGCCGGCCAGGTGCAGCGCGCGGGCCGCGCCGCGCTCGCGCTGCTGCCGCGCGCGAACGCGACGGTGCTGATCGTCGCCGCGCGCGACGTGCTGCTGCTGGCCGCGACCGTGCCGCCGCTCAAGGGGCCGAAGCTGCGCCAGGCGCTGCCGAACATCGTCGAGGATCAGCTGATCCAGGATCCGCTCGGCTGCCATGTCGCGCTCGATCCGGTCGCGCTGCCCGACGGCCGCCGCGTGCTGGCCGTCGTCGACCGCGCGTGGTTCCGCGCGATCTGTGATGCCTTCACCGCGGCCGGCCACCCGCACCTGAGCGCGGTGCCCGCGACGCGCTGCCTGCCCGCACCGCGCGCGCCGGCGGCGGAAGCTGGACCGGATGCGCATGCCGACGGTGAGGCCACCCAAGCCGACGCGCTCACGGATGCGGTCGAGCCGCCTGCGCGCCCGACCGCGGTCGCCGCGGTGCTCGGCCTCACGACGGCGATCGAGCCGGTGCTCGTGGAAGCCGGCGCGCAGCCGGCCGCGGCCGGTGCGCCGCGTCTCGAGTTCGCGGTCGCGCGCGGCGCGCTCGGCGAAGGGTTCGCGGCGCCCGCGTCGCGCGCGGCCGGCACGCTCGCCGCGCTCGCGGGCGGCGGCGACGTCGAACTGTACGAACTCGGCGAACCGGGCGCGGAGCCGCGCCTCGCGTCGGTCGGACGCGCCGACGGCCCGCTGCTGCCGGGCGCGCAACCGCTGCCGTTCGATGCGTTCGCGCGGCGTGCGCTGACCGAGCGCTTCGATCTGTGCCAGTTCGAATTCGAATCGCAGCCGTGGCGCTTCGACCGCGCGACGCTGAAGCGCCTGCGCGTGCCGATCGCACTCGCCGCGGCCACGCTCGGCGTCGCGGTGATCGGGATGAACCTGCACTGGTGGAAGCTGTCGCGCGAGCGCGACGCGCTGTCCGCGCAGATCACCGAGACGCTGCTGTCTGCCTTCCCGAAGACGACGACGGTGCTCGATCCGCCCGCGCAGATGCAGCGTCAGCTCGACCAGCTGCGCCTCGCGGCGGGCGAGCTGTCGCCGAACGATTTTCTCGCGCTGTCGAGCGGGCTGTCGCGTTCGATGGGCGCGCTGCCGCTGAACGGTATCGGGTCGCTCGATTATCACGACCGGCGGCTCGACGTCGGCTTCAAGCCGGAGGTCAAGGTCGACCCCGATTTCCCGCAGCGTCTCGCGCGCAACGGGCTGACCGGCGAAGTCGACAGCAGCACCGGCAAATGGACGATCCGGAGCCGCTCATGAAGACGGAACAACTGACCCAGGCGCTGGCCCAGTTCTGGGGCGAGCGCACGCCGCGCGAGCGGACGCTGCTCGGCTGGGGCGGCGCCGTGCTGGCCGTCGCGATCGCGTATTCGGTGCTGTGGTCGCCCGCGGAGGAAGGCCGCGCGCGGATCCGGCGCGCGCTGCCGACGATGCGCCAGGAACTCGCGCAGATGACCGCGCAGGCCAACGAGGCGAAGTCGTTGACGGCCGCCGCGCAAGGCGTCGCGCCGACCGGTCTTGCGCTGAAGGATGCGCTCACCGCGTCGCTGTCCGATCACGGGCTGCAGGGCGCGCAGGTGCAGGTCGTCGGCAACGGTGTGCAGATCCAGATGAAGAACGCCTCGTTTCCGGTGTGGACGCAGTGGCTCGACGACGCGCGCCGGCAGTTCAAGGTGCAGGTCGGCGAAGCGCACGTGACCGGACTGAAGGAAGACGGCCAGGTCGACCTGACGGCCGTGATGCAACCCTCGACGCAGAAATGACGCAGTGGATGAAACCAGCGACGGTCGGCCGATGAGGCCAGGGATCAGGCGGCTCGTCGCCGCATTGCCGTGGGTGGTGGCGGGCGGGTTCGCGACGGCGCTGACGCTCGTCGCGCTCGCGCCGGCCGCGTGGATCGCGCCGCAGTTCGCGCGCGCGAGCGGCGGCCACGTGAACCTCGTCGATCCGGACGGATCGCTGTGGCACGGCTCGGGCACGCTGATGCTCGCACCGGGCGCGGACCAGAGCGCGGCAACGCTGCTGCCGGGGCGGGTCGAATGGACCACGGGCTTCTGGCCGCTCCTGACCGGGCGCGTGCGGATGCGCATGCGGCAGACCGAGGCGATGCCCGACGCCGTCACGCTCGACGCGACGTGGCGCGGCGCCGTGCTGTCGGCGGGCACGATGGCCGTGCCCGCGTCGCTGCTTGCCGGGCTCGGCACGCCGTTCAACACGCTCGACCTGCAGGGCGACGTGCGGCTCGGGTGGACCGACTGGCGGATGATCGGCAACAGCGCGTTCGGCCAGCTGACGGTGACGATCGATTCGATGAGTTCGCGCGTGTCGCGCGTGAAGCCGCTCGGGTCGTATCGCGCAGTGCTGCAGGCGAAGGGCTCGGGCGCCGATCTCGACCTGTCGACGACGCAGGGCCCGCTGTTCCTCGACGGACACGGCAGCTTCGGCCCCGGCCAGGGTTCGTTTCGCGGCACCGCGCATGCGGCGCCCGAGCAGCAGGCGAACCTCGCGGGGCTGCTGAACCTGCTCGGCCATCCGATCGGCAACAACGAAGTGTCGCTGATCTTCGGCGACGCGACGCGCTGACGCGCGCCACCCTCTCCTTTCCGTCTTACTTCTGCGCGAGCGGCACGGCGGCCGACGGCGCGGTCGCGGTCGGCGCCGCCGCACCGGATGCCGGCGCCGGTGCCGCCATGTCACCCGTTTCGCGCGCGAGGTCCGACGCATCCCAGCCGCCGCCGAGCGCCTTCACGAGCCCGACCGACGACACCATTCGCTGGCCGGCGATCGTCGCGAGCTTCTGCTGCGCGGTGAACGCGGTGGTCTGCGCGGTCAGCACGTTCAGGTAGGCGACCGTGCCGGCCTTGTACTGGTTCGTGACGATCGCGAGCGCGTGCTGGGCGCTGTCGACGGCCTGCCGCTGCACGTCGACTTCCTGCGCGAGGATGCGCTGCGACGCGAGGTTGTCCTCGACGTCCTGGAACGCGGTGAGCACCGCGAGGCGGTACGCGGCGACGTCCTGGTCGTAGGTCGCGCGCGCGGCATCCGTTTGCGCGGCGCGCAGGCCGGCGTCGAACAGCGTCGCCGCGAGCTGCGGGCCGACCGTCCAGAACCGCGCGGGCAGCGTGAACAGTTGCGACCACACCGAGCTCTGGAAGCCGCCGGTGGCCGACAGGGTGAGTGTCGGGAAGAACGCGGCGATCGCGACGCCGATCTGCTCGTTCGCGGCCGCCGCGCGGCGCTCGGCCGCCGCGATGTCGGGCCGGCGCTCGAGCAGCGCGGACGGCACGTCGACCGGCGTGATCGGCGGCTCCGCCGCGAGCGGGTTCGGCGCCAGCGAGAACGTCGATGCCGGTTCGCCGATCAGTGTCGCGATCGCATGCTCGTACTGCGCGCGCGCGACGCCGTTGTCGATCGACGCGGCCTGCGCGCTCTGCAGCTGCGTCTGCGCCTGGATCACGTCCGCGCGCGCGGCGACGCCCTGCGCGTACTGGTTCTGCGTGAGCTTCAGCGATTCGCCGTACGACTTCACGGTGTCGTCGAGCAGCTTCTGCAGCGCGTCGGACGTGCGCAGCTGGAAGTAGGTCTGCGCGAGCAGCGCCTGCTGCGAGAGCCGCGCGTTCGCGAGATCGGCCGCGGCGGCCGCTTCGCCGGCGCGCTGCGCGCTGACGGTGCGGCTCACCTTGCCCCACAGGTCGGGTTCCCAGCTCGCGTCGAGGCCGACGCTGTAGCTGTTGCTGATCGACGAACTGCTGCCGAAGCTCGACGAAGACGACGTACGCCCCGTCCGGGAGCGTGAGCCCGAGGCGGTCAGCCCGACGGTCGGGAAGTACGCGGCACGCGCTTCGGCGACGAGCGCGCGGGCCTGCCGGTACGCGGCGGCCGATTGCGCGATGGTCTGGTTCGATGCGTTGAGCTTGCCGACCAGTGCGTCGAGCTGCGGGTCGTTGTAGACGCTCCACCACGGACCGCGGTCGGCGCGGTCGGCGGGCTGCGCGACTTTCCAGCCGGCCGGCGCTTCCTTGAAGGCGGCGGGGATCGACGTGTCGGGCCGGTGATAGTCGGGCCCGACGGCGCAGCCGGCGAGCAGCACGGCCGTCGCGACGGCGACGGCGGCGCTCAGCGGGCGAAGGGCGCGCGGGAGGGGAGCGTACGGCATGGTGGTTTTCCTGTCGGGATGCTGCGGCCGGCGAGCGGCGTCGCGCGATGCGGTCGTCGTGCCGCTGGCGGACAAATGGTAACTGACGGCGGGAAAGCCGCGCAGCCCTAAGGGTACGGTGCGCGGCGGCACGAATGTGTTACCGGCGCGGCCGGCCGGTTTACCGGTCATTACGGATCGCTTGCGCTCGAGGCAGGCGACGAATGCGGCGCAGGCGACGCCGGGACGCGGGGTGCGGCCGGCATTCGGTCGGGATGGCGGGAGCGAGCGGTGTCAGTGGCAGCGCGCGGGCACCGGGACGGGATCGGCGGCGGACCGCCATGTCGACGGCTCCGTGGCCGCCGGCCGGCTCGTGCGGCGGGCGGCGCCCTTCGCGTTGCGCTGCCGGCGGTGATCGAACCAGGCAAACCCGAGCGCCGCGAGCGACCCGCCCGGCACCACCAGCATCGTCACGTACAGCGCGATCTTCCAGCCGCGGTGCGGCCCGGAGAACACATGATGAGCGGTATCGGTCAGGTTGCGGCGCAGCGCGCCGGCGGCATTTTTCAGGAACAGCATTGCGAACATCCTCGGGGTGCCCGGCAGCGCGGGCTGAGCGGTCAGAACATCGTCTCCGGCAGTGCGGCATGCACGTCGTAACTGGTTGCCTGAAATAATATTGACTAAGCAATCATTTTTCAAGATACTGGGCGCGTTTTGACCTGAAACGCACTGTTGCTGCGCGCGCAATTCGCATGAACGGCGGCCTCTACGATCCCGACACCATTGCACTGGAAACGAGCCTCGGTTATTACCTGACCAAGGCCCGGCAGGCGCTCGTCGAGAGAATGGACCGCGCACTCGAGCCGTACGACCTCACCGCGCAGCAGATCGGCGTGATCCTGCTGCTGTCGCGCGGTTATGCGCGCACGCCGTTCGAGCTGTCGCGCAAGATGTCGTACGACAGCGGTTCGATGACCCGGATGCTCGACCGCCTCGAGCGCAAGGGCCTGATCGCGCGCTCGCGCAGCGAACAGGACCGCCGCGTGATCGAGCTGACGCTGACCGAGCGCGGCGCCGACGCGGCCCGCGCGCTGCCGTCGCTGATCGCGACCGCGTTGAACGCGCAGCTCGCCGGTTTCTCGGCCGACGAACTCGCGCTGCTCACCGGCCTGCTGCAGCGGTTCATCGCCAACGGGCCCGGCGATGCCGGCTGCCCGAAGCCCGACGAACCGGATTGCTGAGCGCGGGAGGCCCGATGTCTAGGTTAAGCATTCGCTTATTTCTCTGTCTGGGCAGAAGATGACGAGGCACGTGCTCCATCTCTCCCCTCACCCGTTCCACCCGTCCGGGCCGCGCGATAGGGTGCGCCCGTGTGTTGTGCCGGCGCGCTGCGCGTGCCGCGTCTAGGAGATTCCGATGTCCGCCACCACGGCATCCGCCGCGCCACCTGCCGCCCAACCCGCGCCGCTTACCGGCGGCGCGCTCGCGCTCCTCACCGTCGGGCTCGCGCTCGGCACCTTCATGGAAGTGCTCGACACGTCGATCGCGAACGTCGCGGTGCCGACCATCTCGGGCAGCCTCGGCGTCGCGACGAGCGAAGGCACGTGGGTGATCTCGTCGTATTCGGTCGCGTCCGCGATCGCGGTGCCGCTGACCGGCTGGCTCGCACGGCGGGTCGGCGAGGTGCGCCTGTTCACGCTGTCGGTGCTTGCGTTCACGATCGCGTCGGCGCTGTGCGGCCTCGCGTCGAACTTCGAGACGCTGATCGCGTTCCGGCTGCTGCAGGGCCTCGTGTCCGGGCCGATGGTGCCGCTGTCGCAGACGATCCTGATGCGCAGCTATCCGCCCGCGAAGCGCGGGCTCGCGCTCGGGCTGTGGGCGATGACGGTGATCGTCGCGCCGATCTTCGGCCCGTTGCTGGGCGGCTGGATCAGCGACAACTACACATGGCCGTGGATCTTCTACATCAACCTGCCGATCGGCATCTTCTCGGCGGCCTGCGCGTACTTCCTGCTGCGCGGCCGCGAGACGAAGACGACGAAGCAGCGGATCGACGCGGTCGGCCTCGCGCTGCTCGTGATCGGCGTGTCGTGCCTGCAGATGATGCTGGACCTCGGCAAGGACCGCGACTGGTTCAACTCGAGCTTCATCGTCGCGCTCGCGCTGATCGCGGTCGTGTCGATCGCGTTCATGCTCGTGTGGGAGGCGACCGAGAAGGAACCGGTGGTCGACCTGTCGCTGTTCAAGGACCGCAACTTCGCGCTCGGCGCGCTGATCATCTCGTTCGGCTTCATGGCGTTCTTCGGCTCGGTCGTGATCTTCCCGCTGTGGCTGCAGACGGTGATGGGCTACACGGCCGGCAAGGCCGGCCTCGCGACCGCGCCGGTCGGGCTGCTCGCGCTGGTGCTGTCGCCGCTGATCGGGCGCAACATGCACCGGCTCGACCTGCGGATGGTCGCGAGCTTCGCGTTCATCGTGTTCGCGGGTGTATCGGTCTGGAATTCGACGTTCACGCTCGACGTGCCGTTCAACCACGTGATCCTGCCGCGGCTCGTGCAGGGGATCGGCGTCGCGTGCTTCTTCGTGCCGATGACGACGATCACGCTGTCGAGCATCTCCGACGAGCGGCTCGCGAGCGCGTCCGGGCTGTCGAACTTCCTGCGCACGCTGTCCGGCGCGATCGGCACCGCGGCCAGCTCGACGTTCTGGGAGAACGATGCGATCTATCACCACGCGCGGCTGTCGGAATCGGTGAGCATCTACGCGCAGAGCACGACCGACTACCAGGGCGCGCTCGCGCAGCTCGGGATCGTCGGGCAGACGGCCAACGCGCAGCTCAACCAGCTCGTCACGCAGCAGGGCTTCATGATGGCGACCAACGACTTCTTCCATCTGTCGGCGGGCGTGTTCATCGCGCTCGCGGCGCTCGTGTGGATCACGAAGCCGAGGAAAGGCGCGGGGCCGGCGATGGGGCACTGAACGCGGAGGCTGGACCGTTTTCGCTGCACCTTGTTCGTCTTGCAAGCCCCTTCCGTTCGGACTAAGCTAAGTAAATTACTGAACTTAGTTCACATGGGATGAGGGAATGCAGACCTACAACATGCATGACGCGAAGACGAATCTATCGCGTTTGATTGACGAAGCCGTCCACGCGGGCGAACCGTTCGTGATCGCGAAAGCCGGCAAGCCGCTCGTCAAGGTGGTGCCGATCAATGCGCCTGAAGCCGTTCCCCCGGCTCGGATCGGCTTCATGAAGGGACAGATTCAGGTTCCCGACGATTTCGACACGATGGGTGACGAGGCCATTCGGAGGCTGTTCGAGGGCGACGCGTGAAAGTCCTGCTCGACACCCATCTGCTCCTTTGGGCGGCGGCCGACGCTGCGGAACTACCGAGCAGCGCCCGGTCGATCATTCAGGATCCGGCTTATACCCTGCTTTTCAGTGTCGTGAGTCTCTGGGAAATCGTGATCAAGCGCGGACTGGATCGGGACGATTTCCAGGTCGATCCCCATCTGCTCCGTCGCAACCTGCTCGATGTCGGCTACGTGGAATTGCCGATCACGAGCGCGCACGTTCTCTGCGTCGAGCAGTTGCCGGCGGTCCATCGCGATCCGTTCGATCGGCTGTTGATCGCGCAGGCAATTTCGGAAGGTGTATCGCTGCTCACGCACGACCACACCGTTGCGCGGTACGCGGGCCCGATTCAGCACGTCTGAATTCTGCCCGCGCCGCGCGCCTCACTCCCGCGCCCGCAACCCGCCGAAGGCCAGGTCGTCGCCCGACGCGATCGGCAGCGTCGCCCGCGCGACGTCGAGCCACGCCCGCGCCGCGTGCGACAGGTAACCCTTCTTCAGCCAGCCGAGCGCGATCGCCCAGGTGATCTCCGGCTCGACGATCGGCCGGCACGTGAACTGCCGCGCATCGAGCCGCCGGCAGTACGGCTCCGGCAACAGCGCGATGCCGACGCCCGCGTGCACCAGCGCGGCCATGAAATCCCAATGACCGCTGCGGCTCACGATCGACGGCGTGAAGCCGGCCTGCCGGCACGCGTCGAGCACCGCGTCGTGCAGCGCGAGGCTTTCCGCGTAGAACACGAACGACTCGCGCGCCAGATCGGCGAGCGGCACGGCCGTGTGATCCTCCCAGCGCGACTCGCGCGGTGCGACCAGCCACAGCGGCGCGCGCACCATCGGCAGTCGCTCGAACGTGGCCGGATCGACCGGCTCCAGCAGCCCGCCGAGCTCGAGCTCGCCCGACATCAGCGCGGCCTCGATCATCCGCGCGCCCTGCTCGAACAGCTTCAGCTCGATGTTCGGATAACGCTGCTTGTACGCGGCGATGATCGGCGTGAACAGCGACCCGCCGAGCGGCGGAATGCCGATCGTCAGCTCGCCGCGCCCGAGCGTGCCCAGATCCTTCAGCTCCGACTGCAGCTGCGCCTGCGCGGCGAGCACGTCCTGGCCGCGCTGGAACACGATCCGCCCCGCGTCGGTCAGCACCATCTGCCGGCCGTCGCGCAGCAACAGCGGCGAGCCGATCTCGTCCTCGAGCGCCTTCACCATCTTGCTGATGGTCGGCTGCGTGACGAACAACCGGTCGGCAGCCGCCGTGAAGCTCTGCTGACGGACCACCTCGACGAAGTACCGCAGCGCGCGCAATTCCATCGATGACTCCCCAAGTTGGTGCAACGAACCAAGCTGAATTCCGAATTGGAATGACAAGGATAGAGACAAGTCATTTTATTTATGGTTAGGGGAAACCCTATACTCACACCATCAACGCAATATCTGTATGGAGCCCGCCATGACCAAGCCGACCGCCACTGCCGCCGCCCGCCCCGCCGCCGCGGGCAACGTTGCGCGTACGGGCCGGATCGTGCTGCAGGCCGCCGCGCTCGGCGTGCTGTGGATGGCGGTCGACTGGGCCGTGCGCACGGTCGGGCTGCCGGTGCCGTCCGGCGTGGTCGGCCTCGCGGTGCTGCTCGCGCTGCTGTTCTCGGGCCGGGTCGCGCCCGCGTGGGTGAAGGACGGCGCGAACTGGCTCCTGTCCGACATGCTGCTGTTCTTCGTGCCGGCCGCTGTCGCGGCCGTCCAGTATGGCGGGCTGTTCCGCGAGGACGGCTGGCGCATCGCGCTGGTCATGCTCGCCGGCACCGCGTTCGTGATGGTTGCGGTGGCGGTGGCGGTCGACCTCGCCGCGAAGCTCGAGCGCCGGCTCGCCGCGCAGCGTGTGTTCGCCGAGCGCCGCCGTGCGCGCCTCGCGACCGCGTCGGCCCACTGAGCCGGAGCCTGCGATGCTTGCGCTGCTGTCGAACCTGTCCGCCGACCGCGTGAATACCGCGATCTCCGTCGGCTGCTTCGTGCTGACGGTCGTCCTGTATTTCGTGTCGAAGCGGCTCTACGCATACAGGAAGACGCTGCTGTTCTCGCCGCTCGTGTTCGTGCCGGGCGTGCTGGCGCTGCTCGTCGTGCTGACCGGCATCCCGTATTCGGTCTACTTCCGCGACACGCGCTGGCTGATGTGGCTGCTCGGCCCGGCGACGATCGCGTTCGCGGTGCCGATCTACGAGTATCGCGACCTGATCCGCCGCCACTGGCTGTCGCTGTCGGTCGGCGTCGCGGTCGGGATCGGTGCCGGCGTGTGCGGATCGCTGCTGCTCGCGAAGCTGCTGCACCTGTCGCCTGAGCTGCAGCGCTCGCTGATGACGCGCTCGGTGTCGACCCCGTTCGCGCTCGCCGTGTCCGACAAGATCCATGCGCCGAAGGACCTCACCGCGCTGTTCGTGATCGCGACCGGCATCTGCGGGATGCTGCTCGGCGAGATCGTGCTCGCGCTGGTGCCGATGCGCACGCGGCTCGCGCGCGGCGCGCTGTTCGGCGCGGCCGCCCACGGCGTGGGCACGGCGAAGGCGCGCGAGATCGGCAGCGAGGAAGGCGTCGTGTCGAGCCTCACGATGATGATCGCGGGCGTGGCGATGGTGCTGATCGCGCCGCTGCTGTCGCTGCTGCCGATCTGACGATGCGCGGGCGGGTGCCGCCGCCCGCCCTTCCCGCCCGAAGGCCCGGATGCCCGCCGGTCGCCTGCCTCACCGCTCGCAGACGCCGTTTTCCCGCCGCTCGTACCCTGCATCGAGCCGACACGCGGCCGACAATCGGCTGAGATAGCCGCAATTCCCCCCTCTTTTCCGCCCATCGGGCTCGGCCCGGATGCCGAACAATGCATGCTACGAGACATCACGCACGCATTCACATGGCCTCCACGACCGCAAACCCGACTGCCGACAAGCCGGCCTCGTCCGCCAAGTTCAAGCGCATCGCGCTCATCGCCGTCATCGCGCTGGGCGCAGCGGCCGCCGCCGCGGGCGGCATGTACGTGTTCCTGAGCAAGACCGGCGTCGGCCATGCGAGCGCGCCCGCCGAACCGGCGCCGCTGGCCGCTCCGGTGTTCTTCCCGCTCGACCCGCTGACCGTCAACCTGCAGTCGGACGACGGCGTGCAGCACTACCTGCGCGTCGGCCTGTCGCTGAAGCTCACCGACCCGAAGGCACAGGAGCAGCTGACTGCGCGCATGCCGGAGACCCGCAGCCGGATCCTGCTCGCGCTGTCGAACAAGCATCCCGAGGATCTCGCGACGCCGGACGGCAAGCGTTCGCTCGCGAAGGAGCTGCGCGAGCTGATCGAACAGCCGACGCAGCCGGGCAACCAGCGCGCGAAGGTCGACGACGTGCTGTTCACCGAATTCGTCGTCCAGTAACGCGGCCGGAAAAGGAGCGCGCATGGGCCACCAGGAGTTCATGTCCCAGGAGGAGGTCGATGCCCTCCTCAAGGGCGTCACGGGCGAAACCGACGCAATCGACGAGCAGCGCGATACGTCGGGCGTCCGCCCCTACAACATCGCGACGCAGGAGCGGATCGTCCGCGGCCGGATGCCCGGCCTCGAGATCATCAACGACCGCTTCGCGCGCCTCTTGCGGATCGGCATCTTCAACTTCATGCGGCGCACGGCGGAAATCTCCGTGAGCCAGGTGAAGGTACAGAAGTACAGCGAGTTCACCCGCAACCTGCCGATCCCGACGAACCTGAACCTGGTGCACGTGAAGCCGCTGCGCGGCACGTCGCTGTTCGTGTTCGACCCGAACCTCGTGTTCTTCGTCGTCGACAACCTGTTCGGCGGCGACGGGCGTTTCCACACGCGCGTCGAGGGCCGCGACTTCACGGCCACCGAGCAGCGGATCATCGGCAAGCTGCTGAACCTCGTGTTCGAGCACTACACGACCGCGTGGAAGAGCGTGCGGCCGCTGCAGTTCGAATTCGTGCGCTCGGAGATGCACACGCAGTTCGCGAACGTCGCGACGCCGAACGAGATCGTGATCGTCACGCAGTTCTCGATCGAGTTCGGACCGACCGGCGGCACGCTGCACATCTGCATGCCGTACTCGATGGTCGAGCCGATCCGCGACGTGCTCGCGTCGCCGATCCAGGGCGAGGCGCTCGAAGTCGACCGCCGCTGGGTGCGCGTGCTGTCGCAGCAGGTGCAGTCGGCCGAGGTCGAGCTGAGCGCGGATCTCGCCGAGATCCCGTCGACGTTCGAGAAGATCCTGAACCTGCGCGCGGGCGACGTGCTGCCGCTGGAGATCGCGGACACGATCACCGCGAAGGTCGACGGCGTGCCGGTGATGGAGTGCGGCTACGGCATTTTCAATGGTCAATATGCGTTGCGCGTACAGAAGATGATCAGCGCGGGCGACACGATGAAGGAAGGTGGATATGAGTGAGCTGAACCCGACGACCGAACTCGACCCGCAGGCACTCGCCGACGCGGCCCTCGCGGAATCGGCCGCGGCCGTGCAGGCCGCGCCCGCCGCCGCGGAAGAGGATTCGGGCATTGACGACTGGGCTGCCGCGCTCGCCGAGCAGAACCAGCAGCCGGTGCAGGCGGGCGCGACCGGCGCCGGCGTGTTCCAGCCGCTGTCGAAGGCTGCGGCCAGCTCGACGCACAACGACATCGAGATGATTCTCGACATCCCGGTCAAGATGACCGTGGAGCTCGGCCGCACCAAGATCGCGATCCGCAACCTGCTGCAGCTCGCGCAGGGGTCGGTCGTCGAGCTCGACGGCCTCGCCGGCGAGCCGATGGACGTGCTCGTGAACGGCTGCCTGATCGCGCAGGGCGAGGTCGTGGTGGTCAACGACAAGTTCGGCATCCGGCTGACCGACATCATCACGCCGGCCGAACGGATCCGGAAGCTGAATCGATGAAAGTCGTGACGTCTGGCCGGCGCGCGCGCCTGTTCGCGATCGCGGCGGCGGCTGCCGTTGCCGCGTCGCTTGCGTGCGCGCCGGCCGGCGCCGCCGACATGAACGCGGTGAACAACGCCGGCGCCATCGCATCGAGCGTGACGGTCGGCTCGGCCGTGCCGTCGCTCGGCGTCGGCGCGGTGCTGCAGACACTCGTCGGGCTCGCGGTCGTGATCGGCCTCGTGTTCGGCTGCGCGTGGCTCGCGCGCCGCTTCGGGTTCCAGCCCGCGCGGCGCGGCGGCCCGCTGAAGGTCGTGTCGAGCGTCGGGCTCGGCGCGAAGGAAAGCGCGACGATCGTCGAGATCGGCGATACCTGGCTCGTGCTCGGCGTCGCGCCGGGCAACGTGCGGCTGCTGCATACGCTGCCGGCCGGCTCGGCGGCGGCCACCGCGACGGTCGAGGCTCCTGCCGGCGGCACCGCAACCGGCGGCGGTCAGCCCGGCACGTTCGGCGCGCGGTTTCGCGACGCGCTCGCGGGCGAAGCCGCGAAGCGCTTCGGACGCGGCAAGGACCGCTGACATGGCGTCGCGCCCTCTTTCCGTACTCGCATTCCGATGAAACACGAATTCCTGCGTCGCGCGGCGCGCTTCACGCCCGTGCTGATCCTCTGCGCCGCCCCGGCGCTCGCGTGCGCGCAGGGGGCCGGCCTGCCCGCGTTCAACACGAGCCCGGGCCCGAACGGCGGCACCACCTATTCGCTGAGCGTGCAGACGATGCTGCTGCTCACGATGCTGTCGTTCCTGCCGGCGATGCTGCTGATGATGACGAGCTTCACGCGCATCATCATCGTGCTGTCGCTGCTGCGCCAAGCGCTCGGCACCGCGACGACGCCGCCGAACCAGGTGCTGGTCGGCCTCGCGATGTTCCTCACCTTCTTCGTGATGTCGCCGGTGCTCGACCGCGCGTACGCCGACGGCTACAAGCCGTTTTCCGACGGCTCGATGCCGATGGAGCAGGCCGTGCAGCGCGGCGTCGCGCCGTTCAAGACCTTCATGCTGAAGCAGACCCGCGAGACCGATCTCGCGCTGTTCGCGAAGATCTCGAAGGCCGCGCCGATGCAGGGCCCGGAAGACGTGCCGCTGTCGCTGCTGGTGCCCGCGTTCGTCACGAGCGAGCTGAAGACCGGCTTCCAGATCGGCTTCACGATCTTCATCCCGTTCCTGATCATCGACATGGTCGTCGCGAGCGTGCTGATGTCGATGGGGATGATGATGGTGTCGCCGTCCACCGTGTCGCTGCCGTTCAAGCTGATGCTGTTCGTGCTGGTCGACGGCTGGCAGCTCCTGATCGGCTCGCTCGCGCAGAGCTTCACGTAAGCGGAGGAAGCGCACGATGACACCCGAACAGGTGATGACGCTGGCGCACCAGGCGATGATGGTCGGCCTGCTGCTGGCCGCCCCGCTGCTGCTGGTCGCGCTCGCGGTCGGCCTCGTCGTGAGCCTGTTCCAGGCCGCGACGCAGATCAACGAATCGACGCTGTCGTTCATCCCGAAGCTGCTCGCGGTGGCCGCGACGCTCGTGATCGCCGGCCCGTGGATGCTGACGACGATGCTCGACTACCTGCGGCAGACGCTGCTGCACGTCGCGACGCTCGGCGCCGGCTGAGCGGCGCGCCAGGCTTTCGTTCCCCGCCGATGTTCTCGGTTACCTACGCGCAGCTCAACGGCTGGCTGACGGCCTTCCTGTGGCCGTTCGTGCGGATGCTCGCGCTCGTCGCGACGGCACCCGTGGTCGGCCATGCGGCCGTGCCGGTGCGCGTGAAGATCGGCATCGCCGCGTTCCTGGCGCTGGTCGTCGCGCCGACGCTCGGCGCGATGCCGGGCGTCACGGTGTTCTCCGCGCAGGGCATCTGGATCGTCGTCACGCAGTTCCTGATCGGCGTCGCGATGGGCTTCACGATGCAGATCGTGTTCGCGGCCGTCGAGGCGGCCGGCGACTTCATCGGCCTGTCGATGGGGCTCGGCTTCGCGACCTTCTTCGACCCGCATTCGAACGGCGCGACGCCGGCGATGGGCCGCTTCCTGAACGCGATCGCGATGCTCGCGTTTCTCGCGGTGGACGGCCACCTGCAGGTGTTCGCGGCGCTGGCCGCGTCGTTCCAGACGCTGCCGGTGTCGGCCGACCTGCTGCACGCGCCCGGCTGGCGCACGCTCGCCGCGTTCGGCGCGACCGTGTTCGAGATGGGGCTGCTGCTCGCGCTGCCGGTCGTCGCGGCGCTGCTGATCGCGAACCTCGCGCTCGGGATCCTGAACCGCGCGGCGCCGCAGATCGGCATCTTCCAGATCGGCTTTCCGGTCACGATGCTGGTCGGGCTGTTGCTCGTGCAACTGATGATCCCGAACCTCGTGCCGTTCGTGTCGCATCTGTTCGACATGGGGCTGGATGCGATGGGGCGGGTGTTGATCGGGTGGCGCCAGGTCGCTTGAGCCGCCGATTGCTGGAAAACCCCTAAAGGAATCGCCCGCCCGCGAAAGGTACCGGAAGGTTTCGCCTCCCTATACTCGTCAGGACGATGCAGCAAGCATCGCGCCATACGAATACAACGAAGGAGACGACCCCGATGCGACCCATCCTGCGCACCCTCGCCGTGGCAGCCAGCCTGAGCTGCGCGCTCGCCGCTCACCCCGCTTTCGCCGACGACGGCGGCAAGATCACGATCATGGTCGGCGGGATCGCGAAGCTGATCTACCTGCCCGCGCGGCTCACGCAGGAGCTCGGCAACTTCAAGGCCGAAGGGCTCGACGTCGAGCTGCTGTCGCAGCCGGCCGGCGTCGACGCCGAGAACGAGCTGCTGGCGGGCGCCGTGCAGGGCGTCGTCGGCTTCTACGACCACACGATCGACCTGCAGAGCAAGGGCAAGGACGTGAAGGCGATCGCCGTGTTCGGCCAGGTGCCGGGCGAGGTCGAGATGGTGTCGACCAAGGCGGCACCCACCTTCAAGTCGATGGCCGACGCGAAGGGCAAGACGCTCGGCGTGACCGGCCTCGGCTCGTCGACGAGCTTCCTCACCCAATACCTCGCGCTGCAGCACGGCGTGCCGTCGACGCAGTACACGATGCTGCCGGTCGGCGCCGACGCGAGCTTCATCGCCGCGATCAAGCAGGGCCGCATCGACGCCGGGATGACGACCGAGCCGACGGTGTCCGCGCTCGAGAAGATGGGCGACGCGAAGGTGCTGGTCGACCTGCGCACGCTGGAAGGCACGCGCGCCGCGCTCGGCGGCACCTATCCGGCGGCGAGCCTGTACGTGCAGTCGGCGTGGGCCGATTCGCACAAGGCCGAAGCCACCAAGCTCGCGCACGCGTTCGCGAAGACGATGCAGTTCATCCACACGCACAGCGCCGAGGAGATCGCCGCGAAGATGCCGGCCGACTACCAGAAGGACAAGGCGCTTTACGTGTCCGCGCTGAAGGCATCGCTGCCGATGTACACCGCCGACGCGAAGATGCCGGCCGACGGCCCGGCGACCGTGCTGAAGGTACTGTCGGCGTTCAACCCGTCGGTGAAGGGCAAGCACATCGACCTGGCGCGCACCTACACCAACGATTTCGTGAACGCGAAGTAATCGATCTCGGCGCCGGCGGCGGCGATCCCGCCGCCGCGCGTTCCCCGTTCCGGCCCGGCTGACCGGCCCGGCGCCGCCACGATGCGGCGCCCTCCTCACCCGCAGGACGAATGCGATGACCCAGGCAGTTTCTCCGAGCACACCGGCGATCGAGTTTCGCAATGTGTCGTGCCGCTTCATTTCGCCGGAAGGCAAGGCCACCGTCGCGCTGCGCGACTTCAGCATGAGCGTCGCGCGCGGCGAGTTCATCGCGATCGTCGGGCCGACCGGCTGCGGCAAGTCGACCACGCTGAACCTGATCACCGGGCTGTTGAAGCCGGCTTCCGGCGAGGTGCGCGTGATGGGCCGCCCGGTCGACGGGATCGATCCGCGCATCGGCTTCGTGTTCCAGGCCGACGCGGTGTTCCCGTGGCGCAACGTGATCGACAACGTCGCGGCAGGCCCGCTGTTTCGCGGCCGCTCGAAGGACGTCGCCTATGCGCAGGCCGAGGAATGGATCCGCAAGGTCGGCCTCGACAAGTTCACGAAACACTACCCGCACCAGCTCTCCGGCGGGATGCGCAAGCGCGTCGCGCTCGCGCAGACCTTCATCAACCAGCCGGAAATCCTGCTGATGGACGAGCCGTTCTCCGCGCTCGACATGCAGACACGCACGCTGATGCAGGACGAGCTGCTGCAGCTGTGGTCCGCGAACAAGGGCTCGGTCGTGTTCGTCACGCACGATCTCGAGGAGGCGATCGCGCTCGCCGACCGCGTGTTCGTGCTGACCGCGCGCCCCGCGACGCTCAAGCGCGTGTACGAGATCGACCTGCCGCGCCCGCGCGTCACGTCGGAGATTCGCTACGACACGCGCTTCATCGAAATTTCCAAGGACATCTGGCACGACCTGCGCGAAGAAGTGCAGATCGGCTGACAGCAGCAAGGACAGGACAGGATAGGACAGGAGCATGACCGACATGACGCTTCCCCCCACCGCCATTCCGGCACCGTCGCTCGAGGACGAGTCGCGTGCCGCTCAAACCCGGCTGCGCCGCCGCCGGCAACTGATCATCGGCCTGCGGATCGCCGTGCTCGTCGTCGTGCTGGGCGGCTGGGAACTCGCCGCGCGCCTGAAGTGGATCGATCCGTTCTTCTTCTCGCAGCCGACGCTGATCTTCGCGCAGCTCCAGGACTGGTTCGCGAACGGCACGTCGCAAGGGCCGCTGCTTACGCAGGTCTGGGTGACGCTCGAGGAAACCACGATCGGCTTCCTGATCGGCTCGGTCGCCGGCGTGCTCTGCGGGATCGTACTCGGCCGCAACAAGCTGATGTCCGACGTGTTCGGCCTCTATATCCAGATCGCGAACTCGATCCCGCGCGTCGTGCTCGGCTCGATTTTCGTGATCGCGCTCGGCCTCGGCATGGCGTCGAAGATCGCGCTGGCCGTCGTGATGGTGTTCTTCGTCGTGTTCGGCAACGCGTTCCAGGGCGTGCGCGAAGCCGACCGCTACCTGATCGCGAACGCGCAGATCCTCGGCGCGTCGCGCCGGCAGATCACCACGTCGGTCGTGATTCCGTCCGCGCTGTCGTGGATTCTCGCGAGCCTGCACGTGAGCTTCGGTTTCGCGCTGGTCGGTGCGGTCGTCGGCGAATTCCTGGGTTCCAAGCAGGGCATCGGCCTGCTAATCTCCACCGCCCAGGGCGCGTTCAACGCGAGCGGCGTGTTCGCGGCGATGATCGTGCTGGCCGTGGTCGCGCTGGCCGCCGACTACCTGCTGACCTGGCTCGAGAAGCGCTTGCTCAAGTGGCGCCCCGCCGCGTTCTGAGCAACGCACGCATCATCGAATGACACGCCCGAACCGCGCCGGTTGCCCCGGCGCGGTTCGGCATTGAGGAGACGGAATGGCGCACAGCCTGCGCGGGCGGCTCTTGTGGTGGCTGCTGCTGCCGCTCGCGGCTTTCGTGCTGATCGCGGGCGCGATGTCGTACGACACCGCGCGGCGCACGGCCGGGCTCGTGCAGGACAGCGCGCTCGTCGCGTCCGCGCGCACGATCGGCGAGGACGTCGAATGGCGCAACGGGCGGCCGGCGGCCGACGTGCCGCCGGCCGCGCTGGAGATCTTCGAATCGCCGTCGGGCGATTCGGTGTTCTACAAGGTGATCGACGGCCACGACCGGCTGCTCGCGGGCAACCCGGCGCTCGCGGTGCCCGGGCGGCACGGGGTCGAGCCGACGCTGTACGACACGTCGCTCGACGGCGTGCGGCTGCGCGCGGCCGCCTACGATCGCCAGCTGTACGACGAGGGGCAGATCGAGACGGTCACGGTGATCGTCGCGAAGACGACGCGCTCGTACGACGCGATGGTCGCGACGATCTGGCGGCCGCAGCTCGTGCGCCTGTCGCTGATGCTGGTGCTCGCGATCGTGCTCGTCTATCTCGGCCTCACACTCGAGCTGCGCCCGCTGATGAAGCTGAAGGACGACGTCGCCGACCGCGGGCCGATGGAACTGGAGCCGATCCGCCCGGAGCGGCTGCAGCACGAGCTGCGGCCGATCGTCGACGCGATCAACCAGTGCATCGCGCGGCTCAATACGCACACGGCCACGCAGCGTCGCTTCATCGCCGACGCCGCGCACCAGCTGCGCACGCCGATCGCGGTGCTCGACACGCAGATCCAGTACGCGCAGCAGCGCGACCATGACGATCGCGAGCTGGCGTCGGTGCTCGACAGCATGCAGCGCAGCAGCCGCAAGATGGCCGACGTGACCGACAAGCTGCTGCTGCTCGCGCACGCGGAAGCGACGCCGTCGACGCTGCTCACGCATCGCGTCGATCTCGCGGCCGTCGTGTCGAGCGTGCTCGAGGAAACGATCGTGCTCGCGCAGCAGCGCAACATCGACCTCGGCGCCGATCTCGGCGAACGGCTCGACGTCGCGGGCAGCGACAGCCTGCTGACCGCGCTGGTGATGAACCTCGTCGACAACGCGGTGCGCTATACGCAGCCGGGCGGCTGCGTGACGGTCGCGGCACGGCGCGACGGCGCCGCGGTCGTGCTGGAGGTGGTCGACAACGGCCCCGGCATTCCGGCCGAAGCGCGGCCGCACGTGTTCAAGCGGTTCTACCGCGTGTCGGCCGACACCGAAGGCTCGGGCCTGGGCCTCGCGATCGTCCGCGAGATCGCGCAGGCGCACGGCGGCAGCGCGTCGCTCGCGCCGGGCCCCGGCAATCGCGGTATCGTCGTGACCGTGCGGCTGCCCGCGTACGATTGAAGAGTGCGCCCAAACCGGTCGCTGCGCGCCAGGCCCCCAAGGGGACTTCCTGCCGGGCGGGAAACTTGGGGCGGCCCGACGTTTCCTTGAAGAGATGAAGTCGCCATGAAACTCCTGCTGGTCGAAGACAACGCCGAACTCGCGCACTGGATCGTGAACCTGCTGCGCGGCGAGGATTTCGCGGTCGACTGCGTCGGCGACGGCGAGCGCGCCGATACCGTGCTGAAGACCGAGCGCTACGACGCGGTGCTGCTCGACATGCGGCTGCCTGGCATCAGCGGCAAGGAGGTGCTCGCGCGATTGCGGCGCCGCAACGACAACGTGCCGGTGCTGATGCTGACCGCGCACGGCTCGGTCGACGACAAGGTCGACTGCTTCGGCGCGGGCGCCGACGACTACGTGGTCAAGCCGTTCGAATCGCGCGAGCTGGTCGCGCGGATCCGCGCGCTGATCCGCCGGCAGGCCGGCGTCGGCACGACGCAGCTCGTGTGCGGCGATCTCGTCTATGCGTTCGGCACGCGTGAATTCCGCTGCGGCGACACGGTGCTCGCGCTGCGCCGCCGCGAGCATGCGATTCTCGAAACGCTGATGCTGCAGCAGAACAAGACGGTATCGAAGGCGCGGCTGATGGACAGCGTGTTCGCGCTCGACGACGAGCCGAGCGCGGATGCGATCGACATCTACATCCACCGGCTGCGCAAGCATCTCGCGCTCAGCACGGCCGAGATCATCACGCTGCGCGGGCTCGGCTATATCCTGCGCGCGAAGACCGCGCAGGACTGACGGCGCGGCCCGCGGCATCGATTCGCAGCACGTAATGTTGTTTTGGCAGCCCGCGGGCTGCCCGCTTGCCCGATTCCCGATTATTGCGATTTCGGTGTTTTCACCGATCCGATTCTTTCCTCCGGGAAAGCGGCGTGAAGGATTGCCCCCTCTACGATGCTATGCGTCGGCCCTCTCGCTGTGGTCGGCAACAATCGGCATACATTACGTACTGCCAACAAACAGATTTCAATGCGGCAGCTCGGAGGAGACGATCTTGAAACGAAAAACCCTTGCCCTTTCCATCGCGGCGGCAGGCCTGTGCGCCGGCACCCAGGCGCAGGCGCAGTCGAGCGTGCAGCTTTACGGCCTGATGGACCTGAGCTTTCCGACCTACCGGACCCACGCCGACGCCAACGGCAACCATGTGATCGGCATGGGCAACGAAGGCGAGCCGTGGTTCAGCGGCAGCCGCTGGGGCCTGAAAGGCGCCGAGGACATCGGTGGCGGCACGAAGATCATCTTCCGCCTCGAAAGCGAATTCGTGGTCGCGAACGGCCAGATGGAAGACGAAGGCCAGATCTTCGACCGTGACGCATGGGTCGGCGTCGAGGACGAGCGCTTCGGCAAGCTGACGGCCGGCTTCCAGAACACGATCGCGCGCGACGCATCGGCGATCTACGGCGACGCGTACGGCTCCGCGAAGCTGACGACCGAGGAAGGCGGCTGGACCAACTCGAACAACTTCAAGCAAATGATCTTCTACGCGGCCGGCCCGACCGGCACGCGCTACAACAACGGCGTCGCGTGGAAGAAGCTGTTCAGCAACGGCATCTTCGCGAGCGCCGGCTACCAGTTCAGCAACTCGACCTCGTTCGCGACCGGCTCCGCATACCAGGTCGCGCTCGGCTACAACGGCGGGCCGTTCGCCGTGTCGGGCTTCTACAACCACGTGAACCACAACGGCTTCAGGAACCAGACGTTCTCGGTCGGCGGCGACTACTCGTTCAGCATCGTGCGCCTGAACGCCGGCTACTTCCGCTACAACGGCGACCAGGGCGCGCTCGGCCAGCGCCACGACGATTCGTGGACCGTGTCGATGAAGATCGCGCCGAAGGGCGCGCTCGACTACGAGCTCGGTTATCAGCAGATGCGCATCAAGAACGCCGCGTACAACGCCGACGGCTTCACGCCGAACGCGAACCTCGGCGCGTTCAGCCTGACCAACGGCGTCGGCAACGGCTTCAAGGAGACGATCTACGGGTCGGTGTTCTACCACCTGAGCAAGCGCACCGAGGTGTATCTGGCCGGCGACTACATGAAGCTGCATGGCGGCTACAAGGTGTCGTCGACGTTCGGCGCGAAGAACCAGCTCGAACTGACGTCGGGCATCCGCACGCGCTTCTGACCCGAGGGCCGGTCATCGGGCGGGGCCCGCCGGGCTCCGCCACACCCTCCATCCGGGATTCTCCATGCTGGCACGGCGGCGCATCGCGCTGACCGTGCCCTTTTTTTCGCCGTTTTTTCGTCGCTTTTGGCCCGCGCAGCGCCCCCGGGGAACGCCGGTCGGCCGCCGCCGCGACCACCGGCCCGAAGCCGCTTGCGGCCCGTCCGGCGGGCGATCGCGGCCGATGCGCGCACGATGCCCTCACATCGGTGCTTGACCTGCGCCGACCGACTCGCTAGCGTTTCGGGTTTGCCCGGGTGGCCATTGCCGCCGGAGCCGTGAGTGCGCCCGACGTCCTGGCGCACGCGGCCGGGCTCCGATGGAAAAAACGATGCAGAAACTCGATGCGGCGAGCCCGCAGGCGATGTCGACGGATTTCACCGCCGACAACGTCGCGCGCCTGAAGGCGCTGTTCCCCGAACTCGTGACCGAAGGCCCGGACGGCGCGTCGGTCGACGTCGACGTGCTCAAGGCGCTGGTCGGCGAGCGCACCGTCGGCGACGCCGACGAGCGCTACGGCTTCCACTGGCACGGCAAGCGCAGCGCGCGCCAGGCCGCACTCACGCCGTCGACGGGCACGCTGCGTCCGTGCCCTGCCGACAGCGTCGCGTGGGACGACACGCGCCACCTCGTGATCGAGGGCGACAACCTCGACGTGATGAAGCTGCTGCACAAGAGCTACGCGGGCAAGGTGAAGCTCGTCTACATCGACCCGCCGTACAACACCGGCAGCGATTTCGTCTATCCGGACGACTTCAGCGACAGCATCCGCCACTACCTGGCGATGACGGGCCAGACCGAAGGCGGCGTGAAGCGCAGCACCAACACCGAGGCGAACGGCCGGTTCCACACCGACTGGCTGAACATGATGTATCCGCGCCTGAAGCTCGCGCACGCGCTGCTGTCCGACGAAGGGCTGATCGCCGTGCACATCGACGAGCACGAGGTGCATGCGCTCGTGCTGATGCTGCGCGAGATCTTCGGCGAGGAGAACGAGCTCGGCGTGGCCGTGTGGGACAAGCGCAACCCGAAGGGCGATGCGCGCGGCGTCGCGTACCAGCACGAATCGCTGGTGCTGTTCGCGCGCAACGCCGAGACGCTGCTCGAGCAGGCGCCGCTGAAGCGCCCGAAGCGCAATGCGCAGCGCATGCTGGATGCCGCGCACGACGCGGTGTACCGCAGCGGCAACGCGAAGGACGCGCAGAAGGCCTACCGCGCGTGGATGAAGGCGCAGACCAACCTGTCCGGCGGCGAGGTGATGTACGACCGGCTGTCGGCCGACGGGCGCGTGTATCGCCTCGTGTCGATGGCGTGGCCGAACAAGAAGAAGGCGCCGGACGAGTATTTCACGCCGCTGATCCACCCGGTCACCGGCAAGCCGTGCGCGATGCCGGCGCGCGGCTGGCGCAACCCGCCCGCGACGATGCAGGCGCTGATCGAGCGCGGCCAGATCGAATTCGGTCCGGATGAAACCACGCAGCCGCAGCGGATCTACTACCTCGACGAGAACATGTACGAGAACGTGCCGTCGGTGCTGCCGTTCGCCGGCTCCGACGACGCGCTGCTGAAGACGCTCGGCATCCCGTTCGACCAGCCGAAGCCGGTGGATTTCGCGGCGGCGGTGATCGGCTGGTGCACGCGCGGCGACGACATCGTGCTCGACTGCTTCGCGGGTTCCGGCTCGACCGGCCACGCGGTGATGCAGGTGAACGCGACCGACGGCGGCGCGCGGCGCTACATCCTCGTGCAGCTGCCCGAGGCGCTCGACCGCCGCGACAAGACGCAGCTGGCGGCCGCCGATTTCTGCGCGAAGCTGAAGAAGCCGCTGACGCTCGCGGAAATCACGAAGGAACGCCTGCGCCGCACCGCGCAGCAGGTCGCGCGCGACTACCCGGAAAGCTATGGCGACCTCGGTTTCCGCGTGTACCGGCTCGACACGACCAACGTGATCGAATGGGATCCGCGCCGCGACGACTTCGACCACGCGCTGTTCGCATCCGTCGAGCACGTGAAGACCGGCCGCAGCGAGGACGACCTGCTCGCCGAACTCACGTTGAAGCTCGGCCTCGATCTGTGCACGCCGGTCGAACGTCACCCGGTCGCGGGCAAGACCGTGCACCTGATCGGCCGCTCGATCGTCGCGTGCTTCGACGCGCGCATCGCGCGCGACGACGCGGGCCCGCTCGCCGACGGCATCGTCGAGCTGCTCGACGCGACGGGTGCCACGCGCGACGTCACGTGCCTGTTCCGCGACAGCGGCTTCGTCGACGACGTCGCGAAGCTCAATCTCGCCGCGCTGCTCGAACAGCACGGCGTGAAGCGCGTGCGGAGCCTGTGATGCGGCTGCATTTCGAAGCGGATCTCGACTACCAGCGCGAGGCGATCGACGCCGTCTGCGACCTGTTTCGCGGCCAGGAATCGTATCGCGGCGACTTCAGCGTGCTCGCGAACGCCGCGCCCGGCACGACGGCCGCGGCGCAAGGCTCGCTCGGCTTCGCGGTGTCGGAGCAAGGCGTCGGCAACCGGCTGTCGCTGACCGACGACGCGCTCGCGCGCAACCTCGCCGACGTCCAGCTGCGCGGCGGGCTGCCGCCGTCCGGCCAGCCCGGCTCGCGCGACTTCACCGTCGAGATGGAGACCGGCACCGGCAAGACCTACGTGTACCTGCGCACGATCTTCGAGCTGAACCGCCGCTACGGCTTCACGAAGTTCGTGATCGTCGTGCCGTCGATCGCGATCAAGGAAGGCGTGCACAAGACGCTCTCGATCACCGAGGATCATTTCCGCGCGCTGTACGCGGGCGTGCCGTACGACTACTTCCTGTACGACTCCGCGAAGCTCGGCCAGGTGCGCCACTTCGCGGCGAGCGCGGCGATCCAGATCATGGTGATGACGGTCGCCGCGATCAACAAGAAAGAGATCAACAACCTCTATAAAGACAGCGAGAAGACCGGCGGCGAGAAGCCGATCGACCTGATCCGCGCGACGCGGCCGATCGTGATCGTCGACGAGCCGCAGAGCGTCGACGGCGGGCTCGAGGGGCGCGGGCGCGAAGCGCTCGCCGCGATGGCGCCGCTCTGCACGCTGCGCTATTCGGCCACGCACGTCGACCGTCACCACATGGTGTACCGGCTCGACGCGGTCGACGCGTACGAACGCAAGCTCGTCAAGCAGATCGAGATCGCGTCGGCGATCGTCGAGGATGCGCACAACAAGCCTTACGTGCGGCTCGTCGGCGTGTCGAACCGGCGCGGTGCGATCAGCGCACGCATCGAGCTCGACGTCGCGACCGCGGCCGGCGTGAAGCGCCAGATCGTGACGGCCACCGACGGCGACGATCTCGAGCGCCTGACCAAGCGCGCGCTGTACGCGGGGCTGCGGATCGGCGAAGTGCATGCGGTGAAGGGCGCCGAGTACGTCGAGCTGCGCCATCCGGAAGGCGAGTCGTTCCTGTCGCTCGGCGAGGCGTTCGGCGACATCGACACACTCGCCGTGCAGCGCGAGATGATCCGCCGCACGATCCGCGAGCATCTCGACAAGGAATTGCGCCTGGCCGAGCGCGGCGTGAAGGTGCTGTCGCTGTTCTTCGTCGATTCGGTCGAACGCTATCGCCGCTACGACGAGAACGGGATGCCGGTGAAGGGCGACTACGCGCTGATCTTCGAAGAAGAATATGCGCGCGCGGCGCGTGTGCCGGCCTACCGTGCGCTATTCGACGGCGTCGACGTCGCGCTCGAAGTCGAGCGCGCGCACAACGGCTACTTCTCGATCGACCGCAAGGGCGGCTGGACCGACACGAGCGAAAGCAGCGCCGCGGCCCGCGAGAACGCGGAGCGCGCGTACGGCCTCATCATGCGCGAGAAGGAAGCGCTGCTGTCGTTCGACACGCCGCTGAAGTTCATCTTCTCGCATTCGGCGCTGAAGGAAGGCTGGGACAACCCGAACGTGTTCCAGATCTGCACGCTGCGCGACATCCAGACCGAACGCGAGCGTCGCCAGACGCTCGGCCGCGGGCTGCGCCTCGCCGTCGACCAGGACGGCGAACGCGTGCGCGATCCGGGCGTGAACACGCTCACCGTGATCGCGACCGAGCGCTACGAGTCGTTCGCGGAGAACCTGCAGAAGGAAATCGAGGCCGATACGGGCATCCGTTTCGGGATCGTCGAGGAACACCAGTTCGCGGCGCTGCCGGTGCAGGAAGGCGACGGGCCCGCGCATGCGCTCGGCATCGAGCTGTCGCGCGTGCTGTGGACCCATCTGCACGAGCAGGGCTACGTCGACGCGCAGGGCAAGGTGCTCGACCGGCTGAAGGATGCGCTGCGCCAGAGCGCGCTCGTGCTGCCCGCGGCGTTCGAGACGCTGCGCGCGCCGATCGTCGCGACGCTGCGCAAGCTGTCGGGCCGCTTCGCGGTGCGCAACGCGGACGAGCGGCGCGCGATCGCGTTGCGGCGCGACGCGTCGGGCAAGGCCGTCGTGTTCGGCGACGACTTCCGCGCGTTGTGGGACCGCATCCGCCATCGCACCGTGTACAGCGTCGAGTTCGACAACGCGAAGCTCGTGCGCGACTGCACGGCCGCGCTGCGCGACGCGCCGGACATCGCGCGCGCGCGGCTGCAGTGGCGCAAGGCCGAGATCGACATCGGCAAGGCCGGCATCGAGGCGATCGAGGTGGCCGGCGCCGGCACGGTGCTGATCGATGAAGGCGAGCTGCCGCTACCCGACCTGCTCACCGAACTGCAGGACCGCACGCAGCTCACGCGCCGCTCGCTCGCGACGATCCTGGCCGACAGCGGCCGGCTCGACGATTTCCGCGTGAATCCGCAGCAGTTCATCGCGCTGGCCGCCGATGCGATCAACCGCTGCAAGCGGCTCGCGCTGGTTGCCGGCATCGCGTACCGGAAGCTCGGCGAGCGCCACGTGCATGCGCTCGAGTCGTTCGAAAGCGAGGCGCTGACCGGTTATCTGCGCAACCTGCGGCCGGATGCGCGGAAGTCGATCCACGAGGCCGTCGTGTGCGAGACCGACGCCGAGCGCGCGTTCGCCGATGCGCTGGAAGCGCACGACGGCGTGAAGCTGTACGCGAAGTTGCCCGCATGGTTCCGCGTGCCGACGCCGCTCGGCAGCTATCACCCCGACTGGGCGGTGCTCGCGGAGCAGGATGGCGGCGAGCGGCTGTACTTCGTCGTCGATACGCCGAATGCAGACGGCGACGTGACCAGCGAGCACGAGCGCGCGAAGCTCGCGTGCGGCGAAGCGCATTTCCGGGCGCTGGTGGACGGCGGGGCGGCCGCGCGGTTCGTGCGCGTCAGGCAGGCCGACGCGTTGTTCGAGCCTGTTGCAGCCGTCGCGCCGCTGGCGGGCGCGGGACGCTGAAACGAAGGGCGGCGACGAGCCGCCCTTTTTTCATGGCGCGGGCCGCGGCGCTGCTGCGATGCCCGCGTATGGGGGAGCGAATCCGCCTGTCATTCGCGTGAAAGCGGTTCGTATTCTGGCGCGTTCGTGCGTGCGGTTACGGCTGGTTGCAAATCGGGGTCGATGCGCGACGAGCAACGCGACTCACCGCGGCGCCCCTTGGTCCGCTGGCAATGAAAAAGGGCGCCGAAGCGCCCTTCTTCCGCATGCGTGCGCCGCGCTTACAGCGTGTGGCCGAATGCGTTCCGATGCGCGTGGCGCGTGGACTTCGATGCATGCGCGGTGTGCCCGTGCGAGCGCCCGTGACCGCTGCCCGGCTGCGCGCCGGCACGATCGGCGATCGAATCGGAGCGATCGGCTGCGCGCGACAGGCCCTTGTCGCGGTCGCCCGCGTGCATGCCGTTCGAGTTGCTCAGCGCTTCACCGCTCATGTGGCCGGCGGACATGCCGCCCGCATTGGCACCCATGCCGCCCATCCCGCCGGCGCCATGGCCGCCGCCGTTGCCACCACCACCGCCACCATTGCCGCCGCCCGCCGCCTGCGCGGAAACGGCGCCGAGTGCGAGCAGCGCAGCTGCGAGCACGGACAGATATCGTTGCGTTTTCATTGTTTGCTCCCTGGAGCGCGTTCGAGTGACTGCATTCTAGGTACGCGCGCGCTTCGTGCGGCGCGGCGTTGTAAATGATCGTAACGGCGCGCGCGGCGCGGTTTCGTCGGATCAATCCGACGGCGTTCGGCATGCTTGATGAACCGGCCGGTCGGCCGCCACCCGACAAGGGAAACGAAAGGCGGAGACGGCGCGATCGCGCCGTTCCGCCGGTGGCTACGCTTACTGCGCCGGCTGCACGCCCTGCGCGGCGGCCTTGCGCTGCGCGGCCAGTTCCTGCTCGTGCTTCTTCGCCATGTGGCGGCCCACGATACAGCCGCCGACCGCGCCGACCACGGCGTGATGTCCCGCGTAGTGGCCGGCGACGCCGCCCACCACCGCGCCCTTCATGCAGCCCGCCGCGTGCGCGCTGCCGATCGTTGCGAGCGCGACGACGGCGGCCGCCGCGCTATACCTGATGTGTCGAATGGGCATCATGCGATCACGCTCCTCTCGTCGTCGTACTCGGTGTCCTCGTGAACCGGTTGCCCGGTTCAGTTCCAGCGGCCGCGCCAGCCGTCGCCGTCACGCCAGCCGCGCTCGCGCCACTCGTGCTCGCGCCATTCACGACGGCGCCATTCGTGTTCGCGCCATTGACGCTCACGCCAGTCGTCATCGCGATAGTAGCCAACCGGCGCGTACGTCACCGGCGGCGGCGCGACGTAGACCGGCGCCGGCGCCGCATAGACGCCCGGCACACCGATGCCGACCGACAGGTCGACGTGGGCCGATGCGACGCCCGAAGCTGCCAGCGCCGCTACGCCGAGAACTGCACCGAGAATAAGTTTCTTGCTCATTTCGCGACTCCCTGCACGTGTCGTGCGTCATGTGACTACGGTTCGGAGTCTAGGCACCACGGGCGGACACAGGTGAAACCGGTATGCGAGACCGGTAACGGACGTTTACGGAGGGGCGCGAAGCCTTGCGGGACAAGGGGCACGAGCGATTCGACACGCCGTTGCAACGACGCATCGAATCGGAGAGTCGGGAAATTTTGCCGGCGCGCGGGCCGGCGACGCAGACCGCACGCGTCCCGCGCGCACGCCGTGCGAGCGGATCGCGACGACTCGCGACGACGTTACGCGCGGATATCGTCGACGCTGCGCAGCCAGTGCACGCTGAACAGGTGGTCCGCGTCGGTCCACACGGTGTCGGGCTCGAAGCCCGCACGCCGCGCGATCGCCTGGAAGCCGTCTATCGTGAACTTGTGCGAGTTCTCCGTGTGGATGCGTTCGCCGGCCTCGAAGCGGAACGCGTGGCCACGCACGTGCACCGTCTGCGCGATATCGCTGACGAGATGCATCTCGATGCGCTGCAGCTCACGGTCGTAGAACGCGCAATGCGAGAACGCGTCGAGATCGAAATCCGCGCCGAGCTCCGCGTTCGCGCGGGCGAGCAGGTTCAGGTTGAACTGGGCGGTCACGCCCTGCGCGTCGTTGTACGCGTGATGCAGCGTGCGTTCGTCCTTCACGAGATCCGCACCGACCAGCAGGCCGCCGCCGCGCAACAGCCGCGCGGCGTCGCGCAGGAACGTATCGGCTTCCTCCGGCGAGAAGTTGCCGATCGTCGAGCCGGGAAAGAAGCCGATGCGCCGGCGTGGCGTGCCGGTCAGCTCGGCGAGCTGCTCGGCCTTCGTGTAGTCGGCCGCGAGCGGCGCGACGTCGAGCCACGGATACGCGGCACGCAGTCGCGCGGCCGCGCCGTGCAGGTAGTCGGCCGAGATGTCGATCGGCACGTAGCGCGCCGGCGCGTTCGCATAGTTGTCCGCGCACGCGTCGAGCAGCACGCGGATCTTCTCGAGCGAGCCCGCGCCGAATTCGACGATGTCCGCATGCGGGCCGACGCGCCGCACGATCTCGGCCGCGCGATCGCGCAGGATCCCGAGTTCGGTACGCGTCGGGTAATACTCCGGCAGTTCGCAGATGCGATCGAACAGCGCGGAGCCGGCCGCATCGTAGAAGTATTTCGGCGGAATGCTGCGCGGCGTGCGCGACAGCCCGTCGATCAGGTCGCGCTCGAACGCGCTCGGCCGCGCATCGCGGGCGGGTTGCAGGCCACCGCTCGTGGCCGTCAGATCAGACGTCTCGCGCAAGTCGCACTCCCGTGAATTGCCAGCGCGCGGCCGGCGGAAAGAAATTGCGGTACGTCGGCCGTTCGTGCCCCGGCGGGGTCGCGATGCTGCTGCCGCGCAGGACTTGCTGGCCGACCATGAACTTGCCGTTGTATTCCGCAGCGACGCCCGCGAGCGGCCGAAAGCCCGGATACGGCTCGTAGGACGAACGCGTCCACTGCCAGACGTGCCCGAGCATCTGCGCGATGCCATCCGCGCCGAACGCGGCCTCCCATTCGAATTCGGTCGGCAGGCGTGCGCCGGCCCATTCCGCATACGCCGCCGCCTCGTAGAAGCTCACGTGACACACGGGTGCATCGGGCGCGAGCGGCTCGACGCCGTGCAGGCCGAACGCGCGCCACGCGTGTGCGGCTGCCGGATCACCGTCGTCGCCGGGAATCCAGTACGCGGGCCCTTGCCACCCTTCCCGCTGCACCGTCGCCCAGCCGTCGGACAGCCAGTATTCGGGGCGTGCATAGCCGCCGTCCGCGATGAAGGCCGCGAATTCCGCATTCGTCACGAGACGGTTCGCGATCTCGCACGGACGCACGAGCGCCGTATGGCGCGGCCGTTCGTTGTCGAACGAGAACGCGGCGCCATCGTGGCCGATCTCGACGAGCCCGCCCGGCTGATGCAGCCAGCGCAACGGGCCGGCATCGCCCGCGGCCAGGGCGGCGTGCCCGGCGCGCCCGGCGTGCACATCGGCGCCGCTGCGCGGCCGGAACGCGGGCTTCAGCGGGTTGCACGAGAACGCATGCAGCATGTCCGTGACGATCAGTTCCTGATGCTGCTGTTCGTGATGCAGGCCGAGCTCGATCTCGGGCGCGATCGTGGCGAGCAACGCCGGATCGGCACCGTCGAGCGCGCGCAGCATCGCATCGTCGACGTACTGCCGGTACGCGTGCACCTCATCGAGCGACGGACGCGTGAGCAGCCCGCGCTGCGGCCGCGGATGGCGGGGGCCGAGCGCTTCGTAATAGGAATTGAAGAGGAACTGGAACGCGTCGTCGAACGGCGCGTAGCCGCGCACGCGACGCATCAGTACGACGGTTTCGAAAAACCAGGTCGTATGCGCGAGATGCCATTTCACCGGACTCGCGTCGGGCATCGACTGCACGGCCTGGTCTTCGGCGGACAGCGTCGCGGTCAACGCGATGCTATGGGCGCGCACGTCCTGGTAACGGCGCTGAAGCTGGGATGCAAGGAGGCTCATCGGTTTACCGTTCACGTCGCGATTCGCTGCGTTGCGTTGCCGGAAAAAGGAAAGCCTTGCGCTCGGATGCGCGCGGCTGACGTGCGACCTTCATTGCTGCGTCGTCGGACAGCCGGCGCGCGCGCCGGGCCGCTGGTGCGGCGTGACTTCATCTGCCCGTGCAGAACAGTATGGGCCAGAAATGTGAAGGTCGCGAATCGGATTTCGGGTGAAACGAGCGCGAAAGAAAGATGAAAGCATCGATCATGCGCGGGGCGGCGGCGTGACGAACCGTCGATGCCCGTCATGACGGCGGCTCGGAGGGTGAACGCAATGTGTATGCCCGCGGGTTCTCCATGCCGACATCTCATGACATCCACACCGGCGTCATGAAAGATCGGATGACACGGGTTCGCCATGGGAGCGGCGCCATGGCATCGAAATCGGCACGGGTCCGCGCGTCGGTGTCGCGGACCACGACACCGCCGTTCAACCGCTCTGCCCTCCGCGCGCTTCCCCGTTTTTGAAAATTTTTTTGCGTCGATGTCACAGGGGCGCAGGGCTCGCTCGTCATATCGCCGGAACCCACACGAAAGGAGAAGGAACCATGACTGCGAAACTCAATCCGTTTGCCGCCGCGCCCGCATTGATGAAGAACTGGATGGCCGTCTCGGTCGCCGCTGCCGGGAGCCTCGAGCCGACGCTGATCGAGCTGGTCAAGATCCGCGCGTCGCAAATCAACGCGTGCGCGAACTGCCTTAACATGCACACCGTCGAGGCGCGCGAGCAAGGCGAGACCGAGCAACGCATCAACCTGCTGGCCGCATGGCGTGAAGCGCCCTGCTACACCGACCGCGAACGCGCGGCGCTCGGCTGGACCGACGCGCTCACGCGGCTTTCAGAAGGCCATGGCGCGCACGAGGCCGCGTATGCGGTGCTGAACGACCACTTCAGCCAGGAGGAACAGGTGAAACTCACGGTGATGATCAACGTGATCAACGGCTGGAACCGGCTGGCCGTCGGCTTCGGGCTGTGGATCGATCCCGCCGAGGCGAAGGCCGCTGCCGCGAAGATGGTGGCGTGATGACCCACCTCGATCCGGCCGCCGGCAGCGCCGCAGACCGGGCCGACGCAGCGGCGAGCTTCGACCCGCTGCGTCGGACGCTGATGCGCGTCGCGTACCGGATGCTCGGTTCCGTCGCGGACGCCGAGGACATCGTGCAGGAGGCGTTCATCCGCTGGATGGACGTCGATCGCACCGAGGTGCGCGTGCCCGAGGCGTTCCTGCGCCGCATGGTGATGCGCATGTGCCTCGACCAGCTCAAGTCCGCGCGGCACCGGCGCGAGACCTACATCGGCCCGTGGCTGCCCGAGCCGGTCGTCGAGGAAGATGAACAGGAGGACGTCACGCTGCCGCTGATGCTCGCGCTCGAACGGTTGTCGCCGCTCGAACGTGCGGCGTTCCTGCTGCACGACGTGTTCGGCCTCGCGTTCGACGAGATCGCGACGACGATCCAGCGTGACCCGGCCGCCTGCCGGCAGCTCGCCGCGCGGGCGCGCACGCATGTGCGCGAGGCGCGGCCGCGGTTTCATGTCGAGAAGCAGCGCGGGATCGAGCTGGCCGAGGCGTTTTTCGCGGCGTCGCGCAGCGGCGACATGCGCGCGCTAGGCGCGATGCTCGCCGAGGACGTGAGCCTGCATTCGGACGGCGGCGGCAAGCGCACGGCCGCGGGCAAGCCGGTGTTCGGCTTCGAGCGCGTGATGAAGGTGCACGCGTACCTCGCCGAGCTGTTCGCCACGCATGCGTCGAAGCTCGTGCGCGCGGGGTTCGTCAACGGGCTGCCGGGGTTCGTCACACTGGAAGCGGATGGCGAGCTGCAGACGACGGCTCTCGAGATCGAGGGCGGGAAGGTCGTCGCGATCTATGTCGTGCGGAATCCTGACAAGTTGAAGCATCTGCATTGATGCGTAACGAGCGGGGGCTTTGCGACCGCTTTTCGTGCTCTGCGCCCTGCTTTTACCCACTGCCGGCTGCCTGTCGTGCATGGATCGTACACGCTGCATCTGCACATGCATGCGCAGTTTCGGCCGCAAAAAGAAAAACGCCACGCGATGTTGCCGCGTGGCGTTTGTATGTTGGCGAGCCGGATTGCCTGTAGGCAATGCGAGCTGCCAGACCCCTTCATTTTGTTCGTTGGTAGGCTCGATTGGATTCGAACCAACGACCCCCACCATGTCAAGGTGGTGCTCTAACCAACTGAGCTACGAGCCTAAGAAGCCGCGAATTATAGAGAGGGTTTTGGAGGTGCGCAAGCCCCTTCGTGAAAATTTTTTGAATCGGGGTGGATGCGTTGGGGGATCGTCCGGCGCTCGAGCGCAGACCGCAATCGCATCCGGGTTCATCCTCACTGCGACGTCTCACCGGGCCCGGGTACGTTCCGTCATAATGGATTCGTCGCGAATCCGGGGCCGGGGGTTGCGAACGACAATCAAGAGCAGGAACCGGCCCGATCCGGTCACGGGGAACAGGCGCGCGCGATGCACGATCCGCCCGCCACCTTGCACGAACCAGTAGCGCCTCGTGACGACGGCAGACCGCAACGCACGCGTAACGATATCGGGGTGGGTATGGTCGCGCTCAATCTGGTAATTCCCTGCTTCAACGAAGAAGCCGTGTTGCCGGAAACCGTACGCCGGCTCACGATCCTGCTTGATCAGCTTACCCGCGACGGCATCATTGACGGCGCGAGCGGCGTGACCTTCGTCGACGACGGTTCACACGACCGGACCTGGTCCCTCATCGAAGGCTTCCATGCAGCCGATCCACGTATCCACGGCCTCAAGCTGTCGCGCAACCACGGGCACCAGAACGCATTGCTTGCCGGGCTCATGAGAGTCAACGGCGACGTGCTGATCAGTCTCGACGCCGATCTCCAGGACGACCTCGACGCGATTCCGCGCATGCTGCGCGAATACCAGTCCGGCGCCGAGATCGTATTCGGCGTGCGGCAGCGTCGTGACAGCGACGGCTTCTTCAAGCGCGTCAGTGCGCGCGGCTACTACCGGCTGCTGCGCCGCTTCGGCGTCGACATCTTGCCGGATCACGCGGACTTCCGCCTGATGAGCCGCCGGGCGATCGAAGAATTGCGCGGCTTCCGCGAGGTCAACCTGTTCCTGCGCGGCATCGTGCCGCTGCTGGGCTTCCGTACCGCGATCGTCCGGTACGACCGGCAGCCGCGCTTCGCCGGCGAAAGCAAATATCCGTTGGCGAGGATGATCCTGCTCGCGTCGGACGGCGTCGCGTCGTTTTCGACGAAGCCGCTGCAATGGAGCGCGTACGTTGGCGCGCTGCTCGCGCTGGCCTCGACCGTGTTCGGCATCTGGGCGCTGTCGATCCGGCTGTTCACCGACCGTTCGGTGCCCGGTTGGGCGTCCACCGTGATCCCGATGTATTTTCTCGGCGGCCTGCAGTTGCTGTTCCTCGGCGTAATCGGCGGCTATGTCGCGAAGATCTATTCGGAGACGAAGCAGCGCCCGCGCTTCATCGTCGAGAAGACGCTATGACGGGCCATCGGTCCTGTCGCGCAACGGCCCGGTGCCAGGCTGGCGGCGGTCTCTCATGCGGGGGCTCGTGCAATGGATGACAGCACGGTAAGCGGCCGCTTGCCGCGTGCGTGGCCATATCGCACAGCCGATCGCACGTTGCGCGCATTGTTCGTTGCGACGGTCGCCGCCGCCGGCCTGCTGTTCTGGCTCGCGCCGCACCCGCCGATGGTCGATCTTCCGCAGCATGCGGCGCAGGTCGCCACGCTGCGCGACATGCTGCGCGGCCAGTCGCCATGGGCGCCATTGCTGCGGATCAATCTGTTTACGCCCTACCTGCTCGGCTATGGCGCGGCGGCGCTGCTTTCGTTCGTGATGCCGGTCGCGGCTGCGTTCAAGGTCATGCTGACCCTGTCGTTCTATGGTTTCGTCGCCGCGTACCTCGCACTGCGCCGGCGTCTCGGTACGGACCCGCGCCTCGACTGGCTGTGCGTGCCCGGATTCTTCGGCTTCGCATACGAGTTCGGTTTCTACTCGTACCTCGTCGCCGTACCGGTCGCGATGATCTTCCTGGCGCTCGCGCTCGACTATGCCGGGCGGCCGACAGCCCGCCGCGGCGCAATGCTGGTGCTCGTGAATCTCGCGCTGTTTTTCTCGCACGGACTACTCTTCGTGTTCGCGAACGCGATCGGCGTGCTGTTCCTGCTCGTGCGCCTGCGCCGGACCAGCATGTTGCCGCGCGTGCTGCTCGCCTCGTGGCCGTATGCGATCCTCGCCTCCGTCACCGTGCTGTACGCGGCGTTGCATCGTGACGTCGATCTGACGCCGATGTATCCGTTTACCGTGATGTGGGGGATCAGCCCGGTCGTGCGCGTGTTCGCGGCCGTGCTCTATCCGTGGGGTGTCGCCGGCGACAGCCGTTCGCTGCTGGCATTCCTGCTGATCGCTGCCGCACCGTTCGTGATGGCATCGAAACCGAACCGGCAAGTCGCCGCCTATGTACCGGCAATCATCGTGACCATCGTCTGGTTTACGGTGCCGCTGTTCGCGATCAACACGTTTTTCCTGTATCCGCGCTTTGCGCTGTTCCTGTTTCCGTTTTATGCGCTGATGTTCCGCGCGCCCGCACCGATGGAACCCGGCCGACGAATGCCGCAGCTCGCGCTGATGACGCAGTTGCTCCTTGCCGTGGTCTGCGCCGGTTTCATCGTTCAGCAAGGTGTCCGCGCGCTGCGCTTCGCCGACGAGAGCGCTGATTTCGACGTGGTTGCCAACGCGATCGAACCCGCACAGCGCGGTCTTGCGATCATGGTCGACAGGACGAGCCCGGCCGCCGGCAACCCGTATGCCTACGAGAACTTCGCGCTCTGGTATCAGGCCGAGCACCGCGGATTCGTCGATTTCAATGCCGCGCGGTTCCCGCCGCAGATCGTCCGCTTTCGGCTCGACCGGCTGCCCGGTGTCGGGCCGTCCGACGTCTCGCCGCTGCCGCTGTACCGGCACTTCGACTGGCAGCGGCACCAAGGGCGCCTGTACCGGTATTTCTTCGTTCGCGCCGAGACACCGCTGCCGGACACGTTTTTCGCCAATCCGGACTGTCGCGTCGTGCGCGTGAAGACGGCGGGCGAATGGTCGGTGTACGAGAAGCAGGCTTGTCGAGGCGATTGATTGCACTGCGTCGCATGAGGTGCGATGCGTCGCGCCACGTCGTGCACCGATCGCGCCATCGGGAGATTGCGATGTCACCTGGATTCATCGCGGACGATACGCCGCGCTCGTATGACGAGATCTTCTACCGGTACCAGCGCGAGGGATCGGCGCGGTCGGCGCATGGCGTGCTGCCCGGCGTCAACGCGCTGCTGAAGCCTGCAAGTATCCTCGACGTCGGTTGCGGTGCCGGAGCATGGCTCAGCGTGCATCGCCAGCTCGGCGTGCAGGACATCACCGGCATCGACGGCGACTATGTCGATCGTTCGATGCTGATGGTCGACCCCGCCGATTTCGTACCGGCCGATATTTCGAAGCGCTTCGATCTCGGGCGATCGTTCGATCTCGTCCAGTGCCTCGAAGTCGGCGAGCACGTGCCAAAGGCATCCAGCGAGGCACTCGTCGACAATCTCGTCCGGCACGGCAAGCGCGTGCTGTTTTCCGCCGCCGTGCCTGGCCAGGGCGGCGAGAACCACATCAACGAACAGCGCTACGAATTCTGGCGTGACCTGTTCGCGCGCCACGGCTACCAGCTGTTCGATTTCGTCCGGCCGATGATCGCCGCAGACATGCGCATCGAGCCGTGGTACCGCTACAACCTGCTCTTTTTCGTTGCCGCCGACGAAGCGGAACGGCTGCCGGACGCGATCGGACAACACCGCGTCGACAGCCGTTCGGGCATACCGGACGTGTCGCCGCCCGGCTACAAGGCACGCAAGTTCCTGCTGCGCTGGCTGCCGGTGCGCGTGAAAACCGGCATCGCCATGCTGAAGAGCCGGATGGTCGCCAACCAATTGAAGCGCCACGAGGAACACCGGTGAAACTGTCCGTCTACGTGCTCATTCTGGCCGGCGTGTTCCTCGCGGCAACCGGCCAGGTCGCGTTCAAGATCGGTGCCGACGGCCGCCATGCATTGACTGAATTCATCAATGCGTGGGTCGCGCTCGGGTTGCTCTGCTACGGCGCAGGCACGGTGCTCTGGATCTTCGCCTTGAGCAAGACCGGGCTCACCGTCGTGTATCCGTTTACCGCGCTTACGTTCGTGCTCGTCTTTCTGGCCGGAATCGTGTTCTTCGGCGAGCGTGTGTCGTATGCGCAATGGGGAGGCGTCGCGATGATCCTCGGAGGGCTGTATCTGATTGCCATGGTTCGATAGCGGGGCGGACTGGCGCTGCAACTTATCCACAGCGCGCTATGGATAACCGTCCGGCAAGCCTCTGGATTCACAGTGGAACGATTGAGGATATGTCGGCGCGACTGTGAATCGACGGAAAGTTGTTCTGTGATGCACAGCGATTTTCCTGTGCATCGCCTGTGGTTATGCATTCCACTTCATGCTGAAAATTCAGGGCGTTACGGAAGTTATCCACTGTGAGGCTGCGGGCTTGTTAACTATCACTACGTATATATACGAACTCTGTTAACACCTTTGGATAAGCACAGTCCGCCGACTGTGATCCGGACGGGATATGCACTGCGTGCGGTGGATGGATCAAGCTAAGCCGAAACCGGCGACCAGCTCGAACGCTCGTATCTGTAGAATCGCCGGGGTTCGGGATCGTTGTCGGTTCAAGGGCGAGCGATTCAACGTGAAGTTCGATCCCGACGATCGATGAAGGCTCCCGTCAATGAGATGCTGGTGATCGATATTGCTGGCTGCGTCGTGGGTGCTCATGACCGATGCGGCTGCACAAGGATCCGTTATGACGACCACGCCACCGTCGTACGACATGACGGACGACACGACGCTGGAGTCCGTGCGGCCGTAGCGCCCGATTGTCGCGTGTGGACAACCGGCACGCAAAACAATCAGGAACGCTGTGTGCCCCCATCGGGAACACATTGATTCGAAGCGCTCACGCGCATGCGAACAACCCGTGAGCGGCCGAATCGAAATCCTGTGTACCAGCTCGGAGAGGGCGATGTGGATATCGCGACCCAAAGACACTCGAAATGCTGTGCGGGTCGAAGGTGAGTGATTCAACCAGAGACGGCATACCGAGCCGCTGCGGCCGATGTGGATATCCTGCGTCCAGAAGACGCCAAACCCTGTGACGTCGGAACCGAAGAGGGTCTACCCATCCGGGAACGCACCGCGACGAGGTTCGCGGTGTGGACAACCACCACGAAAGCGAATTTAAACGCTGTGACCCCGAACGGTGAATGTGAGTGCTTTCAGGCTTATCGAACCGCATCGGACGGACCGCAGTCAGCGCACAACGGCCACCAACTGACAGCCTATCGTCCAGCTCAAATCTGCTGATCGAGCGCCCTCACGACCGCGTGCTCACCAAGACTATCCACAGGCCCGACCACCGCGAAGTTGAGCCCATTCACCGACCCATACCGCGCCAGCAACGACCCATCCACGCGTTGCCCGGCCGGCAGCAGCCGATGTTTCGATTCCGCGGGCCGGAGATAGAAGCTCAGCGTCCGCCCGGCGTCGTCCTCATAGAGCACCATCGCGGCCGTGGCCCCACTGTCCGTCGTAAACAACCGTCCGCCGACCGGCCTGAACCCCGCCGCACTCAAATCCGGCAGCCTCGCTGATGCCCCGACGCGGCGGGTGAGCCACCTCTGCAAATCGCCCGCACCGTTCGGCCGGAAATCCACCTTCGCGGTTTGATCGACCACCATCATCCGGTAAGCCCCGACCGCATCGCTCATCGGCGCAATCGGCGGCGCCGCGTTCCACCCACGCGCCTGCCACCCGCCAAACGTCCCGAGCCCGATACAGAACACGAACGAAGCCGCCATCGCGAACCGCACCCGCGAGCGCTCCGCACGCTTCGCACGAATCGCCGCCGGATCCAGCGCAGGATTCTCGCCAGGCATCCGCACGCCTTCGAGCGCGGCCCGCAATCGCTGCGCATCCTGCTGCCATTGCTTCACCTGTTCCGCACTCTCCGGATGCAGCGCGAGATATCGCTCGACCGCGGCGCGCGCATCGTCGTCGAGCTGGCCGTCGACATAGGCCTGGAGATCGTGTTCGTCGGGACGGAGCGTATTCATTTCATCAAACGGAGAGAAGGAGCGGGAAGCTCGCCGTCGCTGAGCTGGCGCAGCGCCTGGCGGGCGCGGGAGAGTCGCGACATCACGGTGCCGATCGGCACGTCGAGCAGGTCGGCGACTTCCCGATACGTGAAGCCCTCGACCGCGACGAGCAGCAGCAGGCTGCGCTGCTCGTCGGACAAACGGCCGAACGCTTCGAGCGTCGCGCGCGCGGCCACCTCGCGTTCGGCGGACGGCCAGTGCGCTTCGTCGTCGTCGCGAATGCGGCCGAGCAGCCACGCATAGCGCTTCGCGCTGCGTTTGCCGTCGAGAAACTGCCGGTAAAGGATCGTGAAGAGCCAGCTGCGCAGCGACGCGTCGTCGCGGCGGCTCGCCCAGCGCGACAGCGCACGCTCGAGCGTCGACTGGACGAGATCGTCGGCCGCATGGACATCACGTGCCAGCCAGAGCGCGAAGCGTCGCAGCCTGGGGATGAGTTCGCGCAATGCGTCGTCGTCGGGGGCGTTTGAGGGCATGGCCGGGGGCGCGAGCCGATAAGCGTGGAGATGCCGCGTAGGACGCCGGTCGGCGCCGCTTATTCCGTCAGCATACGAAAAATTTCTTCATGGAATAAAGCGGCGCGGGTGGCGTCCTACACGCGTTCGACAATGATCTGACGATCGGGAGTGCATCCATGAAGCAATCATCCTCTTCTTCACCGCCGCGCGAGCCTGGGCACGGATGGTGGCGCTGGGCCGTGATCGGCGGCGCGGTGGCCGGCGTGGCCGTGGCGTTCGGGTATGTCGGCGGCTGGCTCGCGCCGGCGCGTCTGACCCCGCACCGGCTCGTCGACGCGCTGCAGACGGCCGGCGGCGAGCATCCGGGTTTCCGGCGCAATCACGCGAAGGGCGTGTGCGTGACCGGCTATTTCGAAGGCAACGGCGCCGCGAGCGCGTATTCGGTCGCGCCGTTCTTCAAGGCGGTGCGCACGCCGGTGGTCGGGCGCTTCGCACTGCCGGGCGGAAATCCGTATGCGCCAGACAGCAGCGTGCCGATCCGCAGTCTCGCGCTGAAGCTCACCGCACCGGATGGCCAGCAATGGCGGACCGGGATGAACGCGATGCCGGTGTTTCCGGTGGCGACGCCGAAGGCGTTCTACGCGCAACTGCTCGCGACCCGGCCGGATCCGGCGACGGGCAAGCCCGATCCGGAGAAGGTGAAGGCGTTTTTCGGCGCGCATCCGGAGACGGCCGCGTTCCGCGCCTGGGTGAAGGGTGCGAAGCCGAGCGCGAGCTACGTCACCGAAAGCTATTACGGGCTGAACGCGTTCTACTTCGTCGATGCGGCCGGCAAGCGCCAGGCGGTGCGATGGCGCGTCGTGCCGGAGCAGACGGCGGGCGCCGGGGACGTCGCGACGGCCGCGGATCCGAACGTGCTGCAGCAGGACCTGACGCGGCGCATCGCGGACGGCGCGCAGAAGTGGAAGCTACTGGTCACGCTGGCGGAACCCGGCGACCCGGTGGACGACGCGACGAAGACCTGGCCCGCGCAGCGGATGACGATCGACGCGGGCACGCTCGTGCTCGATCGCGTGGAGCTGCAGGACAGCGGGCCGTGCCGGGACGTGAATTACGACCCGACGGTGCTGCCGCAGGGGATTCAGGTGTCGGGGGATCCGTTGCTGGCGGCGCGGTCGGCGGCTTATGCGGATTCGTATCTGCGCAGGACGAGTGAAGAGGCCGGCGTGGCTGGCGCGGCGCGATTGAGTGCGGAGGGACGATGATGAAGGCTGCTACGACGTTTGGCTTGCCGGCGAGGCTGCTGCATTGGGTGATGGCCGCGATGATCGTCGCGATGCTGTTCATCGGGGTAGGAATGGTGGCGTCGGTTTCCGGGCGGCACGATTTCCTGGTGGCGTTGCACAAGCCGCTGGGGATTGCCGTGCTGGTGCTGGTGTGTGTGCGGATCGTGGTGCGGTTTTCGTCGAAGCCGCCGGCGTTGCCTGAGGATTTGCCTGGGTGGCAGAAGGTTGCCGCGCATGGGTCGCATCTGGTGCTGTATGCGCTGATGCTGGCGATGCCGCTGATCGGGTGGGCGATGCTGTCGGCTGGCGGGTATCCGGTGACCTTGGGCGGCGGCGTGCAGTTGCCGGCGATCGTTGCGGCTGATCCGGTTGCGTTCGCCTGGCTCCGGGTCGCGCATCGCGTGCTGGCCTATCTGTTCTTCTTGACGTTCCTCGCGCACTTCGCGGCGGCGCTGTATCACGGACTGATTCGACGGGACGGCGTGGTGAGGGCGATGGTTGGGCGGTAATTGACGGAAGGTTGAGTTCGCGACGGCGGGGCTGTTCACGGGGGACCGAGGCTGCTCTTGCCGTGCCGCTTATATATGACCACTAGGGCGGCTCAGCGGCTCCCGGCCTAGCACGTCAAAAATATTTCACAAAAGGGGTTGCGGAGACCGGGGCAGGTGCTTAGAATCACGCCTCTTTCGCGCTAACGGAAACGCAGCGCGGGGGAAAGAAGGGAAGCGGTGCTGTTGAAGTCGGTTTTAGCGACTCCAGTGCATACGAATTTAAACCGCAGTCGTCGCAACGAAGTAGTTAAAAAAGTTGTTGACGAGTTTTAAAAAACGGTTGATAATCTCGCTTCTCTGCTGCTGAAAACGCAGCGCTGCTGAGAAACACGAAGTTTCTTGCAGAAATGCTCTTTAAAAATTAACAGCCGATAAGTGTGGGCGCTTGATGGCCGCGAGCTGATCCTCGGATCAGATAGCGAAAGTATCAAGAGTCTCACACTAAAGTAAGTCAGGTTTATGAAGCAATTCATATTCCTGTCAGCTTTGAGTGAGCGACCGGTTCTTAACC